>NZ_CAUGIN010000004.1:0-155566 GCF_959599685.1 Lachnoclostridium phocaeense | reverse complement strand
CCTGCGACCTCCTGGTCCCAAACCAGGCGCTCTAGCCAAGCTGAGCCACACCCCGAGGTCTATTCACTTGTGCGCACTCACGTGGCACGAGAATAATTATATCTGAACCTTCTTCCGATGTCAACAACTTTTTTTATTTTTTCATCCGGATCCGATAACAGCCTCACACAAGGTATCTTATCTCATAGAATGCTCTGCCCTCCGGGTCCATCTCCATCATAATATAACTGGGTTTTCTCCCCTTCTGCCTGGGGTAGGAGATACTGCCCGGATTCAGTGTCACAAGGTCCGCTTCTATCGTGAGGGCAGGCATGTGGGTGTGGCCGTACATGACAATGTCTGCTCCCCGGCCTCTCGCCTCCGCCTTCAGCTTGTCCTCATTCATTCCAACAAAGTAGCCATGCCCGTGGGTGATAAAGACATGGTGATCCCCGATGAAAAATTCTTCTTCCCAGGGCAGATCGGAGAAGAAGTCATTGTTTCCGCTCACCATATGCACCGGACAGCCGGCTATCGCCTCAATATAGTCCGCTCTCCCTTCCACATCACCCAGATGGATCAGCATATCGATGGGTCCCTCCATCTGCAGCACTCTTTCCAGATTTCCATGGGCCTTGTGTGTATCACTTACGATCAGTATCCTCATTTGACCATTCCTTCTCCAACTATTCTGTGCCTACCGGCCTTCCTCCAGCCGCTCTTCCATGATCCTGCGCATCTTTCTCAGCCCCTCGCCCCGGTGGCTGAGAGAATTCTTTTTCTCCGGGGACAGCTGGGCGCTTGTACAGCCGTACTCCGGCAGGAAGAAGATTGGATCATAGCCAAACCCGTTCTCTCCTGCGATCTCATGGCCGATGCGTCCCTCCATCGTTCCCCGCACCACTTCCTCCGTGCCGTCAGGAAAAGCGGCGGCAATGGCACATACAAAGCGGGCGGTTCTCTCCTCGTCAGGCACGCCTTCCAGTCTTTCAAGCAGCGCATTGTTCTTGATATCGTAGGATGTGTCCGTTCCCATATAGCGGGCGGAGTAAATACCCGGCTCCTTGTTCAGGTGATCGATCTCCAGTCCTGAGTCGTCAGCCAGGATAACCGCGTCTTTGTTCTCCTCCATCCCGGCGGCAATGCTGCGCACTGCTCTGGCCTTGATCAGGGCGTTCTCCTCAAAGGTGGTCCCGTTTTCTTCCGGATCTGCCTGGATCCCCGCCTCCTTCTGGGACAGGATCTCCATGCCAAGGTCTGACAGGATCTGCCGGATCTCCACCATTTTATTCTCATTGCCTGTGGCAAATATAATCTTTTTCATCTTCAGTCTGCTCCTTTTCCTGCATCTTTCCTGGGAGGTTTTGGCCCCGGAAACTGATAAAAATACGTCTTCAGCATTCCATTATATATCTTCCGGTTCTTCTGCGCCTTTCTGCCAAAATACCGCTCCGCATCCTCATAGCTGGTGATCATGTAGGCTGACCAGCTGTCCAGCCTTTTAAAGCTCTCCCCAAATGCACGGTACAGATCCGGAAGGTCCCTCTTGTCCTCCAGTCTCTCCCCGTAGGGCGGGTTTGTGATGACAAAGCCGTACTTTTTCGGATGCCGCAGATCCCTCACATCCCTCTCCTGAAAATGGATCAGGTGATCCACTCCCGCCTCCCGGGCATTTCGTCTGGCTACTTTGATGACAGAGCTGTCAATGTCATATCCCTGTATATCCGTCTCAATCTCAGTCCGCACCCGGGATGCAGCCTCGTCCACCGCATCGTACCAGGCTCTCCTTGGGATCAGATTTGTCCACTCTTCCGCCGTGAAGGAACGGTTCATGCCCGGCGCGATATCTGCCGCCATCATGGCCGCTTCAATGGGGAAAGTCCCGCTGCCGCAAAAAGGGTCCACCAGGATCCGGTCGCCCCTCCAGGGAGTCAGCATGATCAGGGCAGCCGCCAGCGTCTCCGTAATAGGCGCCTTTCCCGACACTTCTCTGTATCCTCTCTTGTGAAGCGACACCCCGGAGGTGTCGATCCCTACGGTGACCACGTCTTTCTTGAGAAAGACCCGCAGGGGGTAAGAGGCTCCATCCTCTTTAAACCAGTCCGTGCGGTAGTGCTCCTGCAGCCTCCGGACCATGGCTTTCTTCATGATGGACTGGATATCCGAGGGGCTGAACAGCCGGCTCTTCACTGACGCCGCCTTGGCCACCCAGAATTTTCCATCAGAGGGTATGTATCTCTCCCAGGGGATCTCCCGGGTCCTTTCAAAGAGCTCATCAAAAGTCTCTGCCTTGAATTCCCCGGCCTTAAGAAGCACTCTCTCCGCAGTCCGCAGGAAAATATTTGCCCTGCTGATGCCTGCCATATCCGCATAAAAAGTCACTCTGCCGTCTTCCGTCCCGGAAATCTCATATCCCAGATCCTGTATCTCTCTTTTCAGCACTGCTTCCAGGCCGAAATGACAGGGGGCGATCAGTTCTATTCTATCCATATCTCTCTCCATCTCTCTATCTTTAACTTACATCTTATGGTCAAAAAAGAATTTTGTCAATGCAAAAGCGGAGATCCCTCGCGAGATCTCCGCCCTTGTCCTGTCTGACAGCCATCTAGTAGTTGTCTGTTGTGTCACTGTAATTGTAGCTGTCTGTCGTCTGGTTCCTGGATGCGTTTTTGCCGGATGCATTTTTTCCAGCTGTGTTTTTTGTAGACGCATTTTTGTCGTTGGCATTTCGGGAAGCGTTTTTGCTGTACCCATTCTTTTTGGACTCATATGCGTTTTCAGAATTTCCCATGTTGTTTGAATGATTACAATTCTTTGCCATATTTCATTCCTCCTGTTCATTTGGTACACAGTTAGTGTGTCCGAAAACAGCCTTTCTATGTGTCCATTTATATATTAAGTTTTTTTTAATTTTTTTCTTGCTTTTTCCAGTGCAGTATATTATACTTATGCATGTAGAAAGAATACTTTCTACAACCCCTTATTAATTATTTATACTCCCCTCAAAAGACCGATGGCTCCCCCATCGGTCTTTTACCTTTGTCTTTTTATTTTCTCTCTTTTCTGCGCCGTCTCCTCTTTCCCAGTTCAAGGATCTGTCACCGCCTCGCCCCGCCGATCAGCCGGATGATCAGCACGATCACCAGCACCGGCACGAGAATCGGCATCAGCAGGGAGAAGATCCCCCCGATCACTGCGATCACCAGCAGAAATACGCCGATAATTCCCAGAACAAGAAGCAATCTTTTCCACCAGGTTCCGAAAGCGGAAAATCCGCCTCCCTCCCCTCTGCCCTGGTAGCCGCCGCTCTTTTCCCGGCTCTTGTTTTCCTGACCTCTTCCCGAAGCCGTCTCATAGGCTGTCTGGGCTCCCAGCCCGTCCCCGGACATGCCGATGACGGAGCGGGCGATCACCCAGGGATCACCCAGCTCTGCGATCACATCGCTCTCCGGCCTTCCCTTCGCCGTCTCTTCTATAATATAGGAATTGTAATAATCCACATTTTCCTGCACAGTCCTGTGGTCCAGTTCACTCTCCAGCGCCTGCCTGAGTTTTGCCAGAAATTCCTGTCTTGTCATTCACCTGTCCTCCTGCCCTTTTATTCCATGCGCGCCGCGGCTCTTCCCTGGCGCAAAATACCCTGCACCTAGAATAGCATATCTGTCCCTCTATTCCAAGTGCAGGGTTATGAACATTTTATTATAACTTTATTAAGTATGAAGCGCCCTTTTCTTTCTATACCTCAAACATGAGATCGCCGTAGGATGGCATAGGCCACGCTTCTTTGTCCACGATCATTTCCAGCTCATCTACCGGCGCACGGAGCGCTTCCATAGCCGGGAACACCGTATCGTGGTAGAATCTGGCCTGGATCTCGCCCTCTTCCATGGACGCCGCCGACTCAGTCTCCTTCACCAGAACATCCAGCGCTTTCTTGGTCTGCACAAGAAGGTCTGAGATCTCTCCCAGAAGCTGCGTCTGTACAACCGGCTCCGCTCCCGCCTCTCTCACAGAGTTCACAGTATCTGCCAGTGTCTTTGTGTACTTGATGATGGCCGGGATGATCTGCTTGCTGGCCATATCGATCATAGTCCTTGCTTCTATATTAATAGCCTTTGCATAATTCTCATACTTGATCTCCGCACGGGACTCAAGCTCTGCTCTTGTGAATACGTGGTATCTTTCAAACAGAGTGATAGTATCCTCCGTCACCAGGGCTGGGATGGCCTCCACCATAGAACGGATATTGGGAAGCCCTCTTCTTTCCGCCTCCGCAATCCACTCATCCGAGTAGCCGTTTCCGTTGAAGACGATGCGGTAGTGCTCTGTGGCATACTGTTTGATCAGATCATGGACTGCCTTCTCAAAGTCATCCGCCTTTTCCAGGATATCGCAGGCTTTGGCAAATGCATCCGCCACGATAGTGTTGAGCACGATGTTGGAGCCTGCCACAGAGTCTCTGGAGCCCACCATACGGAACTCAAACTTGTTGCCTGTAAACGCAAACGGAGAGGTCCTGTTTCTGTCGGACGTATCTTTGGCAAGATCCGGAAGGGTCCGCACACCGGTCTGCAGTTTCCCGGTATTCAGGCTGTGGGTAGCCTCCCCTGTCATGATCAGCTGCTCCAGCACATCCTCCAGCTGCTCTCCTAAAAAGACAGAGATAATGGCCGGAGGTGCCTCGTTGGCTCCCAGTCTGTGATCATTGCCCGGGTCTGCCGCTGACTCCCGCAGAAGAGCCGCATGCTCGTCCACCGCTTTCAGGATACAGGTGAGAACAAGCAGGAACTGGATATTCTCGTGGGGTGTCTTGCCCGGATCCAGCAGGTTCTTGCCCTCGTCCGTTGTGAGGGACCAGTTATTGTGCTTGCCGGAGCCGTTGACGCCGGCAAATGGCTTCTCGTGGAGAAGGCATTTCATACCGTGCTCGGAGGCAACCCGCTTCAGGGTCTGCATAACAATCTGGTTGTGATCCACCGCCACATTGGCCTTGGCGTAGATGGGGGCCAGCTCATGCTGGGCCGGCGCCACCTCATTGTGCTGTGTCTTGGCTGTCACGCCCATCTTCCAGAGTTCTTCATTGACATCCTTCATAAAAGACGCGATCCGCTGTCGTATGGTGCCGAAATAATGGTCGTCCAGCTCCTGTCCCTTGGGCGGCATAGCTCCAAAGAGCGTGCGCCCGGTGTAGATCAGGTCCTTTCTCTCGTGGAACTTCCTGGCATCTACCAGGAAGTATTCCTGCTCCGCGCCCACAGAGGGTGTTACCTTCTTAGCTGTCGTGTTGCCGAACAGACGGATCAGACGCAGAGACTGTTCATTGATAGCCTCCATAGAGCGGAGGAGCGGAGTCTTCTGGTCCAAAGCCTCCCCCGTGTAGGAACAGAAGGCCGTGGGGATACACAGAGTCGCTCCCGCCGCGTCCTTCCTCACAAAAGCCGGGGACGTGCAGTCCCAGGCCGTGTAGCCTCTCGCCTCAAAGGTAGCCCGCAGACCGCCTGACGGGAAGGAAGATGCGTCCGGCTCTCCCTTGATCAGCTCCTTGCCCGAAAAACTCATCAGCACCTTGCCGCTCTCCATGGGAGCGGAGATAAAGGAATCATGTTTCTCCGCCGTGGTTCCCGTCAGCGGCTGGAACCAGTGGGTGTAATGGGTTGCTCCCTTCTCAATGGCCCACTCTTTCATCTCATGGGCAATGACGTCCGCAGTGGCAAGGTCAAGTTCCTTGCCGTCCTCGATCATCTTTTTCAGATCTTTATAGACTTTCTTTGGCAGTCGCTCCTGCATGGTAGCGTCATCAAAGACATTTTCTCCAAATATCTCTGCAATGTTGATTAATTCGCTCATATGGCCTCCAAATTCCTTTCCTTCATTCCTTCTGGCCATAGTCATGCAGGAAACCGCCTGTTTCGCACATGACTATGACCAGAAAAAGGTACTCCGGCCCTCATCGGACCGGAACACCTTTACACCTGTCAATATATACTGTCTTCTCCCTAGGCTTTTCCAACGGAACCGAATAATTCCATCTTCTCTTTTACAGTCTGCATGATTGCATCTGCGCCTGGTTTCAGAAGTTTACGCGGATCAAATCCTTTGCCCTCCAGGTCTTTTCCGGCCTCGATGTACTTGCGTGTAGCGTCCGCAAAGGACAGCTGGCACTCTGTATTTACATTGATCTTTGCAACGCCAAGGTCGATGGCTTTCTTGATCATATCTTCCGGGATACCTGTGCCGCCGTGAAGAACGAGGGGCATCTTGCCTGTCAGCTTCTGGATGGCATCCAGAGTCTCAAAGCTGAGGCCCTGCCAGTTTGCAGGATATTTTCCGTGGATGTTTCCGATGCCGGCTGCCAGCATGGTAACGCCCAGATCAGCGATCATCTTGCACTCCTGGGGATCTGCGCACTCGCCCATACCTACAACGCCGTCTTCCTCGCCGCCGATGGATCCTACCTCTGCCTCGAGAGATAAGCCTTTCTCTGCACATACGGCAACAAGCTCTTTTGTCTTAGCTACGTTCTCCTCGATAGGATAATGGGAACCGTCGAACATGATGGATGAAAATCCAGCCTCGATACATTTGTAGCATCCTTCGTATGTGCCGTGATCCAGGTGAAGTGCAACCGGAACTGTAATGTTCAGTTCTTCGATCATGGCTTTCACCATGGCTGCAACTGTCTTGAAACCTGTCATGTATTTTCCTGCTCCCTCGGACACACCCAGGATTACAGGTGATTTCAGCTCCTCTGCTGTGAGAAGAATGGATTTTGTCCACTCCAGATTGTTGATGTTGAACTGGCCTACTGCATAGTGGCCCTCTACTGCTTTTTCAAGCATCTCTTTTGCTGATACTAACATGATTGTCTCCTCCACTTCCTTAAATTATGCTGCGCAGCGTCATGTACCGCGCACAGCACAGACTTCGCTTTTTTTATTATAGCTCAATCCCATAAAAATGACAATCTTTTTTATCTGCACACTCCTGTCCGTGCCGCCGTTCATCCATATATGCAGAGATCCCGGGCTTTAACAGTCCCGGGATCTTTATGCCGTCTGGTTACAGGATGTATGTATATCTGATTAGCTGTTGTATACGTCCAGATCGATCTCCTTCTCTTTTGCGTTTACGATGACGTTTGTAGCAGCGTCGCCGATAACATTCAGAGGCAGGAGCGCCATCTCAACAGGACGGTTGATAGCTACGACCAGTGCGTAAGCGATCATGCACAGATCGGAGGTCCAGCCCATACCGGAGAGGATGGTCACGATCAGGGTTGTTCCTGCGATCGGGATAGCCGGGCAGCCCATGGCCGCGCAGATGGAGAGGAATGCGATGACGATCAGGTTTGCCGGTGTCACGTCGATGCCCGAGCTGGTGGCGATAAAAGTCACGGCAAACATGTGCATGACTGTCGTACCGTTCATGTTGATGGTCATACCTGTGGGGAGCACAAAGCTTGTGATCTCCTCGCTGCAGCCCAGCTCGTCCAGACATGTTCTGGTGTTCAGAGGCAGTGTGGCTGCGGATGAGTTTACGGAGAATCCAAACACACCGACTTTCGCGATCTTCTTTAAGAACTTGAATGGATTCAGCCTTGTGGTGAGCCAGATACCGATTGGGTACAGGGTTACCACGAGCACGAACAGGGTAAGCATAGCTCCCACAATGTAGGCTGCCGCCGGCGCCAGGTACTCAGCGCCGTAGATGGCGAAGGTGCGGGATACGAGGCAGAAGATGGCAACAGGGCCTACCTTGTTGATGAGGAAGGTCAGATACATGTTGACCACTTCGCTGACGCTCTCAAACACCTTCTTCAGAGGCTCGCCCTTCTCGCCCAGCGCCTGCAGACACAAGCCGATGACGATAGCTACCACAACGACTGCCAGGATGCTGTTGTTGCTGCTGAATACCTCTGTAATATTGGAGGGGACCGCTGTCACGATAGTAGCCAGCGGGTTGAACTGGTCGATGGTGGCCGCCTCTGTGACCGCCTCAGCTGGCAGCTCTACATTGAAGAGGCCCGCGTTCTTCATGGCATATGCCACAAGGCCTCCGAAGAAAGCGCCCACAACGTAGAAGCAGACGAAGCCGAGCACCGTGCGTCCTGCAATCCTTCCCAGCTTGGTGGAGCTGGAGATACTGCACATGGCAAGGCTCAGGGAAACAAGTACTAATGGTACGATGGCTGCCTGCAGACCCCTCATAAAGAGCTGTCCGATGATGTAGAAAAGACCCAGCGCCGCAGTTCCGTCAGCAGCTGTGATATCCTGGAAGAGGATCTTATTGATGATGTCCCATGTACCTTCATTTCCGGATTCCAGCATGGAGCTGCGGATAAACATAAAGATAAGTCCGACTGCAAGTCCGCCGACCAGAGCAATGATCATCTTCTTGACAACAGACATTTGTTTCTTCTGTGTGTTACTCATATTTTCTTCACTCCTTTACTTTGCATCTTCTACAGATGTTTGATCTCAATCCCCTCTTGTGTAAATCTTTCACGGATCTTCTGAACGAAGGCAAGCGCCTTGGGCCCGTCGCCGTGTACACAGAGTGTGTCGCCCTTGATGTCCAGTTCTTTTCCGTTGATGGATGTTACCTTGCCTTCTTTGATCATGCGTACGCATCTCTCAATGGCAATGTTCTCGTCTGTGATCATGGAACCCTCCATCTTTCTCGGAACGAGAGAAAGATCATCCATGTATGCACGGTCTGCGAAGATCTCGGAAGCCGTGCGAAGGCCTCTGCTCTCAGCGATCTGTCCTAAGACAGCGCCTGCGCAGTAGTAGACGATGAGGTCCTTGTCCACCTCGCAGATGGCGTCCACAATCGCTGTGGAAACTTCCTCATCATACTGGCACTGGTTGCCCATAGAGCCGTGGGGAGCCACATGCTGCAGTTTCATACCGTAGCTCTGTGTGAAAGCGGAGAGTGCTCCGATCTGATATTTCACATAGTTCTTGATCTCTGCAGGAGCCAGAACCATTTTGCGGCGTCCGAAGCCCATCAGATCCGGATATCCCGGGTGCGCGCCTACCATGACGCCCCTCTCCTTTGCCATGCGGACTGTCTTGTCCATTACCATGGGATCTCCCGCATGCCATCCGCAGGCTACGTTTGCCGTTGTCACATACTTGATGATCTCCTCATCGCCGCCCAGCTTATAGGCGCCGAAGCTTTCACCCATGTCACTGTTCAAATCCACCTGATACATAGTCTTTTCCACCCTTTCTTTTTGTTTTTGCTGTGTTTTGCATCCCTCTTTAAAATATTTATGCATTTACGACATTCTGCGGTTTGCCGTCCACGTAGCATTTCAGGTTATCAACCGCGATGTCCATCAGCCTCTGCCTTGACTCCTTCGGCGCCCATGCGATATGGGGTGTGAGGATCACGTTCTTTGCTCCAAGGAGCGGGTTATCCATCTGGATGGGCTCTGTGGATACAACGTCCAGGGCAGCTCCTGCCACCTTGCCGCTGTCAAGAGCGTCTCTGAGATCCTGCTCTACAATAAGGGGGCCTCTTGAGTCGTTTATGATCATGACGCCGTCTTTCATTTTGGCGATGGTGTCTTTATTGATGATGCCTTCTGTATCCGGGAACAGCGGGCAGTGCAGGGAGATCACGTCGGACTGCGCCAGCAGCGTGTCCAGATCCACATATTTGCATGTGTCGCTCTCCAGCTCCGGACGCTTGAACGCGTCGTATGCCAGGACTTTCATTCCGAGTGCCTGGGCGATCTTGCCTGTATCCTGTCCGATCCGGCCAAAGCCGATGATACCCATGTTCTTGCCAGCCAGCTCAACAAGAGGATATTTCCAGAAGCACCAGTCCGGATTGCTTGTCCACTCGCCTGCTTTTACAGCGTCAGAGTGCTCGCCGATATGGTGGCACAGCTCCAGCAGAAGAGCGATGGCGAACTGAGAAACAGCGGCTGTTCCGTATGTAGGAATGTTGGATACCGGGATCCCTTTCTCCTTTGCGGCAGCTACATCCACGATGTTGTAGCCTGTTGCCAGAACGCCAATGAACTTCATGCCGGGGCAGGCGTCCATTGTCTCTTTTGTGATAGGAGTCTTGTTTGTGTAGACTACCTCTGCATCCCCGATGCGCTCCACTACATCTTCAGCCTTTGTGCGGTCATACACCGTCACCTCGCCAAAAGCTTCCATTCCCTCCCAGGAAATATCTCCAGGGTTCAGTGTGTAACCGTCTAATACTACGATCTTCATATTCGCTTCTTCCTTTCTTGTGTTGATACTGCGCCGGCCCGGCGGCCGGCATCTTGTTGATAGTGATTTTATATCCTACAGCTCATAGTGTCTCTCTATGAAGTCTGTACTGAACATGCCGCTCTGGAAATCCGGATGATTCAGCACATCGTAGAGGAAATCCAGATTTGTAGTCACTCCCTTGATCCTGAACTCGCCCAGGACGCTGATCATCTTCCGGATGGCGCTCATCCTGTCCCTGTCATAGGCGATGATCTTGACGATCATGGAATCATAGTAGGGCGGTATGGTGTAGCCCGGGTAGATGGCTGTATCCATCCGCACTCCGTTGCCGCCCGGGAGATAGAGCTTCTCCACCGTCCCCGGGCAGGGCATGAAATTATGCAGCGGGTCCTCCGCATTGATCCTGCACTCAAGGGCGTGTCCCCTGAAGCAGATGTCCTCCTGCTTCACACTTAGGGGAAGGCCGGCAGCTACGCTGATCTGCTCCCGGATCAAATCCACACCGGAGACCAGCTCGCTGACCGGGTGCTCCACCTGGATCCTGGTGTTCATCTCCATGAAGAAGAACTCGCCGGACTGGTCCAGGAGGAACTCGATGGTTCCCGCATTCTCGTATCCCACGGCCTTCGCCGCCTGCACTGCTGTGGCACAGATCTTTTCCCGGGTCTCCGGGGAGATAAAGGCACAGGGTGACTCTTCTATCATTTTCTGGTGCCTTCTCTGCACCGAGCAGTCCCTCTCGCCCAGATGGATTACATTCCCGAACTTGTCGGCCATGATCTGGACTTCGATGTGTCTGGGAGACTGTACATAACGCTCCAGGTACATGCTGCCGTCCCCGAAGGCGTTCACCGCCTCCTGCTTTGCCGCGTGGAAGAGCCCCGGGAACTCCTGGCTGTTCCAGGCAAGGCGCATGCCTTTTCCGCCGCCTCCCGCAGAGGCTTTGATCATGACGGGGAAGCCGATGACCTCCGCCGCCTCCAGGGCTTCCTCCGCCTCGTACACCGGGCTGTCCGTTCCCGGAACCACAGGGATCCCCGCCTCTTTCATGGTATGTTTTGCCTCGGATTTGTTGCCCATCTTGTCGATAAGCTCACCGGAAGGTCCGATAAATGTAATGCCGAACTTCGCACATTTCTCTGCAAAATCTGCATTTTCGGAGAGAAAGCCAAATCCCGGATGGATGGCCTCCGCCTTTGTGGCCAGGGCCGTGCTGATGAGCCGGTCCATATCCAGGTAGCTGGCGGACGGAGCCGCCGGACCGATGCAGACTGCCTCATCTGCCAGTCTCACATGCATGGCATCCTCGTCTGCCTCGGAGTACACTGCCACGGTGCGGATGCCCATCTCCCGGCAGGCCCGGATGATGCGCACAGCGATCTCTCCTCTGTTTGCAATCAGTATTTTCCGAAACATCTCTTTTTGCTCCTATCCCTCGATGACGAAGAGAGGCTGCGCGTACTCTACCAGTTCCCCGTCCTTTACAAGGACTTCAGACACTGTGCCGCCGCATCCTGCCACTACATCGTTCATCATCTTCATTGCCTCGATGGTTCCCATCACCTGTCCCTGTTCCACCGTGCTTCCCACAGTCACAAAGGGCTCTCCACTCTGGCTGTCGGAGGCATGGAAGATGCCTACAAGGGGCGAGCGTATGATGGTTCCTTCCTGGATGGACACTTCTTCCTCTTTCTCCTCAGGCTCCGCCTGCCGGCCGCTCACCGCCGGGGCTGCCTGGCCGCTTTCCGCCTGGGCCGCCGTCTTTTTGATGGAGATGCGGAAGTCTCCGTCCTGTATCTCAAATTCTGTCACGCCGGATCTGTCCACTTCGTGGAGCAGGGCTGTGATCTTTTCCAGTTTCATGTTTCATTTCCCCTTCTATGTGGCGCCGCACCTGTGCGGCAAGGTTTCTCAGCTCCTCTGTCCCAGACATCTCTCCAGGTTCTTCAGTTCTTTCTGCTGCCGCAGATACAGCTCCTGGGCAAGCTGAATGCCTACTCTCACAAAATGTACCTTGTAGCCAGGCTGGGCCTGAGCCAGTTTGGGAAGATCCACAGAAATGACCGTCCCTATCTTTGTGTAGCCGCCTGTCGTCTGCCGGTCTGCCATCATGATAATGACCTGCCCGTTTGTGGGCACCTGGATGGAGCCGAAAGCAACGCCGTCCGTCAGTATATTTCCATCTTTGATATGGTGCAGGGGCTCCTCCCTCTCCAGCCGGATGCCCATTCTGTCCGACTCATTGGTGATGGTGGCGCTGTACCAGAAGAATTTCCGCACTTCTTCCTCTGTAAAGGCTGTGTCCTGAGGCCCGGTCACCACCCGCACCGTGATTTCCTTCTGGGGGAATTTCTCCGGCTCCAGTTTTCTCAGCTCCATCTTCGGAAGACTGGTCTTCGGCTTCACAAAACCGATCCTGTCCCCTTTCTCCAGCTTTCGGCCTTCCACGCCGCCCAGCTTATTCCTCATCAATGTAGACTTGCTGCCCATGACTACCGGAACATCCAATCCGCCGGCAAAAGCGATGTAGGCGCGGCTGCCGCCGTTTGCCACTCCAAAGGAAAGTGTGTCTCCCGCGTGGATGAGCACGGCCTGGTACATGGGAATTGCCTCTCCGTTCACTGCCGGAGATACGTTGGCCCCCGTCACCGCTATGATATTGTCCTCTTCAAATTTCAATGCAGGACCCATGAAGGTGACCTCCAGGGCGCTCTCCCCTCTCTTATTACCTGCCAGTATATTGGCGAGGAAAAAGGACTTTGTATCCATAGGACCTGCCGGCGATACGCCGAACTGCTGGTATCCGAATCGCCCCTCATCCTGCACGGTCGTCTGGATACCCGGATTTTCAACGATAATTCCCATCTTTTATTTCACCGCCTTTTTCACATATGTCTCCAGTTTATAGGTTCCTCTCTCCACGTCCGCACGGATGAGATCATACTCTTTCCGGCTGACAGGCTGATATTTCACCCAGTCCCCCGCGTTTACAAGGAAGGGCTGTTCCTTGGAGTAGTCGCAGATGTTACAGGGTGTGCCTGCCACCACATTCCAGCCGCAGGGCTGGTCAAAGGGGATCAGGTTGGACTGGGTCTCCGCCGCCACGATGGAGCGGCCGTTGATGCGTACTCTGGGCTCCGTCCTTCTCTTGAAGTGGAAGGGCTCCTCGAACCTGGCCATGTAGGCATGTCCCGGGGCAACTCCCAGCATGTACGCATAGTACTCATGCTCTGAGTGCATGCGGATGAACTCCTCCACAGATATCTTCTCAAAGGCCGCGCACTCGTCCAGGTCCAGCGCAAACTCCCTGTCATAGCAGATGGGGAGCACTTTCACGATCTGGGAGACTTCCGTCTTCTCTTCCCCTGCTCCGTCCAGTCTCTTCTTCACTTCCTCCACGAGCTGACCGTAAAGGATCTTCTCCGGTCTGTAGTGGATCATCAGCGTCGCATAGGTGGGGACCATCTCCGCAATGCCCTCCACAGGGTCCGCCTCCAGTCTCTGCATCAGGCTCTTCACTCTCCCGTTGACTTCCAGACTGATCTCATCCCCAAGCTTCACATACAAAGACTCGTCGCCGCCCGTCAGAAATTCTGCCTCCATGCTCGTTCACTCCTTTCATTTGACTTCAACCTGTTTCGTTTTTGTTGAATTGTCTTAATTTTTCGTCCAATTCATTCGTTTCTTTATTAACTATTCACAGTATAGCACAAGGTTTTTATTTCATAAAATAGATTATTTCTTCTTGAAATATTAACAACTTCTATATTTATTTTAAATTTCCTCATCCGGCAGCTCCCACCCGATCTCTTTCAGATAGTTTTCCATCTTTCCCTCAAATATCCTGACCGCTTTCAGAGTAGCCTCGTTGGGATACTTGTGCCTGATCTTGTAGATCGTCCGCTCCGGCGGAGTGACGCCGCCCCCGATCCGGCTGACGTACACCGACTTGAGGTTTGCGATCCGACGCGCCACCGATGCGGGGACGATCGCCCACGCCCCCTCCTCGTCCAGCAGGTGATACAGAAGGCAGAAGCTGTCCACCCACGCCTTTGGGCGCTTTCCCTTCCCCACCTTCTGGTCATGCCAGATCTGAAAATCCCCGTCCCAGCTCACAAAGATCTCGTTGGCCGGGTCCAGCTCATCAATTTGGATGACCCTCTTCTCTATCAGCGCGGGCTCGGGCTGCACGATATACATTTTCTCCCGCAGGACCGGCTCCACCTCGATATTCCTGAAATGCAGGTGATGGTAGACAAACCCAATGTCGATCTCATGGTTCTCCAGCAGCTCATAGAGCTCGTAGGAATAGTGTGTTTTAATATGAAGGTTGATATTTTGCTCCTTCTCCCCCAGCATCTGATGGTAGAGCTCCATGAGCACAGAATTCATGGTGTCCGTACATCCCACAGTCAGATAGAGCGTCTCCTGGCTGTGCTTCAAGTACTGCATCTCTCTCCAGACGGAAACCCAGCGCTCCGCAATGGGGATAAATGCTTCGCCCTGGGTCGTGATCTCGATCTGCTTGTAGCCCTTCTTCCTCGCGATGAGCTTTACGTCCAGCTCCTCCTCCAGGGATTTCAGCCTGTGGCTCACGGTGGGCTGGGACAGGAAAAGATTTTCCGCCGTCTTTGTGATATTTTTTGTCTTCACGATCATCAAAAATGTCTCAATCTCCGCCAGGTTCATAAGTTCCCTCCTCTTGCATCGGCAAATATAAATTTTTTCAATATTATACAATGAAAATATTCATTTCACAATTTTTTTTGTGCATGATATGATATGGATAAGAAATAAAGGAGACTTAATCCTGATGAAAAGGAGGAGAAACTATGAACGCAGAACACGGAATATTATTCCCGGAGGAATACCAGAAGCACCTGAAGGCACAGTTCTGTTACGCGGATGCAGACCCGCTCTACGGGCCACGTCTTTTCTTCGAGAACTCCGGCGGATCTCTTCGCCTGAGAGCCGCCGTTGAGGCAAAAGCAGCCTGCGAGCAGTTCCCGGACTGCCCGGAGAGAAACTATGCCAGAGGTCTGAAGCTGGCTCACTATGTATCCGAGGGGACGAAAGAGATACTGGAGGTTGTCTTCGGAGCCAAAAGCGGCGCTCTCGTGACAGAGCTCTCCGCTTCCCAGACCATGTTCCAGATCGTGGATGTCATTCTTGAAAATGTAAAATGGGGAACGAACGCTGTGACATCCTGCCTGGAGCACCCGTCAGCACACGACGCTGTAGAGTACGCCTGCACGAAGACAGGAAGAGAATTCCGGGAGGTTCCGGCCAACAAGACCACCGGCGGAATTGACGTAGATGAGGTTATGAAATACGTGGACAAGGACACCTGCCTTGTCAGCATCATGGCTGCATCCAACATCTCCGGAAACATCATGGACGTCAAAGAGATCGTCCGGAGAGTAAAAGAAGTCAATCCTGAATGCTACGTGATCACAGACGCTGTGCAGCACGCCCCCCACGCTGTGATCGACGTGGAGGACTGGGGCGTTGACGCCACCAACATCGCGCCTTACAAATTCTTTGGTGTAAGAGGCTGCGGATTTGCCTATGTATCGGACCGGGTGGCCACCATGATGCACCACAAGCTGACCTTCAAGGACGCCAACGTGTGGGCTCTCGGCACACCTACGCCCGGCAACTTCGCTGCCATGATGGCTGTCATCGACTATGTGTGCGCCATCGGCGAGCACTTCATCCACAGCCAGGACAAGCGCGAGCTGTTCGTGGAGGGCATGAACCGCATCCACATGCAGGAGAGAGCTCTTCTGTACCGTATGCTGGAAGGAACTCCGGAAGTCCCGGGACTCCGTCATATCCCTAATGTGGAAGTTTACGTAGATATGGAAGACCTTACATACAAAGACCTGATCATCGCCATGGGCATCAAGGGCATTGATTACCCTGAGTGCGTTATCGAGTACATGAAGAGAGGCGTCACCGTATTTGAGCGTGTGAGAAGCAGCATGTACTCCAGGAGGATCGTGGACACCCTGGGTATCCCGGGCGCGATCCGCGTATCACCGCTCCACTGTCATGGCGCAGAGGACGTCGACAAATTCCTGAAGATCACAAAGGAGATTGCCGAGTCCGTATAAACATGCTCCACTCTTTACTCATTTCATGATATACATTGAGAGGCCCGTAGACACTGTGAACGTCTGCGGGCCTCTCGCATTACTGTTTGTCCTGTATATCTATTTTCCAATATAGTGGCAAGCCACCCTGTGGCCCGGTTCCACTTCCCTGAATTCCGGCTTTTCCTTTTCACATTTCTCCGTGGCATAGGGACATCGGCTGCGGAATGCACATCCAGAAAAATCCTCCGTGCGCACCGGCTGTTCTCCTTCCAGCGCCCGAAATCCTCCTCCTTTGATATAAGGGTCCGGTACCGCTGCAAAAAGTGTCTTCGTGTAGGGATGGAGAGGCTTGTCAAAAAGTGTTTCTGTATCCGTCTCTTCTACCAGGCTTCCCAGATACATCACTCCTATCCGATCCGAGATAAACCGGATCACACCAATGTCATGAGAAATAAAGAGCAGGCTCAGATCCAGCTCTCTCTGGAGCTCCACCAGCATATTCAGTATCTGTGCCTGGATAGAGACATCCAAAGCGGAAACCGGCTCATCACAGACGATCAGCTTTGGTCCGATGATAAGCGCACTGGCTATGCCCAGCCTCTGGACCTGTCCTCCGGACAGTTCATGAGGGAAACGGAAATAGTGTTCCTCTGAAAGTCCTACTTTTCTCAGCGTATCTAAAACCCTCTCCCGCCTAGCAGCGCTGTCTGTCATCTGGTGCACTGCAAGGATCTCATCCAATATATCGCCAACTCGCCTCCTGGGATTCAGCGCAGACAGCGAATTCTGGAACACCATCTGCAGCTCATTTCTCAGAGGTCGAAATTCCTTTTCGCTCATTGCTCCAATGTCTTTCCCCTCATATATGACAGTTCCACTGTCAGCCTTGGTCAATCCGACAATGATCCTTCCGGTAGTAGACTTCCCGCATCCAGATTCTCCTACCAGTCCATAGGTTTCCCCTTCATTAATATAGAGGGAAACGCCATCCACCGCACTCATATGCTTCTTGGGTCCAAAAAATCCATTTTTCCCGTTGCGAAGAGGGTATATCTTTTTCAGATCTTTAATCTCCAGCAGATGTCTGCTCATACTCTCACCTCCCCTTCCATATCCCGGGCACCACATTTCCAACATTTTACAAAATGTCCTTCTCCTATCTCCACCAAAGGCGGCGGCAACTCTCTGCACCTGTCGTCGGCCTGATCGCATCTGGTACAGAAATGGCAGCCTTTTGGTATGGCTGACAGCGATGGCACAAATCCCTGGATCGTCGGCAGTTCTCTGCCTCTGTCTACCCGAAGATGGGGAATACAGGCCAGCAGTCCTTTTGTATAGGGATGAAGAGGATTTGCAAAAAGCTCCTCCGTCCTGGCGTCCTCCACCACCTGCCCCAAATACATGACCTTGATGCTGTGGCAGAGCCGAGACACAGCTCCCATATCATGGGTGATAAAAAGTACGGACATTCCCATATGCTCATTAAGTTCTCTTATCAGATGCAGGATCTGCTCCTGGATCGTCACGTCCAGCGCTGTGGTGGGCTCGTCTGCGATCAGAAGTCTGGGCTCACAGGCCAGCGCCATAGCGATCATAACCCTCTGCTGCATTCCTCCGGAAAGCTCAAAGGGATATTTTTTCATACAGGCTTCAGGATCAGGAATACCCGTTAATTTTAACATCTGAATACTTTTGTCTATAGCCTCGGATTTGGTCATGTTTTTGTGCAGGATCAAAACCTCCGACAGCTGGCCTTCTACCGTATGGACGGGGCTCAAGGAATTCAGAGGATCCTGGAAAATAATAGATATCCTGTTTCCTCTGATACTCCTCATCTCGCCGAGAGGTTTCTTCAGCAGGTCCTCACCTTCAAAAAGGATTTCTCCTTCATATTTCACAGCTGTATCATGGTCTCTCAACCTAAGTACGGACTGCGACATCACACTTTTCCCAGAGCCGGACTCCCCCACCACACCAATAATCTCTCCCGGCATAGCTTTCAGGGATACACCATCCACTGCCGGCAGCCAGGCTTTATGGACCGGGAACAAAACTCTCAGATCTTTTATCTCCAGCATAGGCCGTCCTTCATTTACTATATTACTGTTCGTCATTTTCTCCTGCCTCCTTTCACTTTTGGATCAAGGAAATCCCTAAGCCCATCACCCAGAAGATTCAGGCTCAGGACGCAGAGAATGACTGCTGCTCCCGGACAGATCATTGTCCATGGAGCCCGGGAAAACACCATCTTGCTCGCCTCAAGCATATTCCCCCAACTGGCTGCAGGAGCAGGGATACCTGCCCCTAGGAAACTCAGGGATGCCTCAGAGATGATTGCCTGCGCAAAGATAAAAGAAGCCTGCACCGTCAAAGGCGAAATCACTCCCGGCAGTATCATCCGCCAAAGGATACGAAAATTACTGAACCCCTGTACTTTGGCAGCCTCCACATAAGCCTGTTCCCTAATGACCATAGCACTGGCCCGGACTGTCCTGGCCACACTGGGCGTATACACTACGGTAAGCGCCACTATCACATTCCAGCTGGATGTACCGAGCGCCGCAATAAGAGCAATTGCCAGCAAAATGCCGGGAATTGCAATCAGGCCGTCACAGATCCTCATAAGAATCTGATCCAGCACCTTAAAATAGCTCGCGTAAATCCCGATGACGATCCCCAGCACACAGGAAAACACGGCAACACAGCCTCCAACCCACAGGGAAACTCTTGCCCCATACATAACACGTACAAACAGATCCCTGCCAAACTCATCCGTCCCAAACCAGTGCCCCCTGCCCGGCGCCTGCAGCCTGCTGGCTACCTCCATAGCATCCGGATCGACAGGATTAAAAATGGGGACAAAAACAGCAAGGAGTAAAATAACGACAAATCCGACCAGGCCGATAATCAGGGCCGGACTGGCCAGAAGTCTCTCTTTTCTCAGTTCTCTCTGTTCCCGGAAGATAGACTCGCTGACTTCTGAAATATCTTTTCGTGAAAAAACCATTTTCAACCTCCTATTTCCGTCCCGGCTGCAGCCGCGGATCCACAAATCCATAGAGTATATCTACAACAAGATTGACCAGGACATACAGAAGCGTCACAAAAAGCACCACTCCTTGGATAACAAACACATCTCTTCTGTTAATAGAGGTAAGGGTCAGCATGCCAAGCCCCGGAATGTTAAAAAGTGTCTCTGTCACGATGGTACCGGTGATCAAGCTTCCAAAAGACTGTCCAATCGCGGTGAGGATCACGGGAGCACCATTCTTAAGCCCGTACTTTAGGACCACCCTGCGTTCCCCCAGTCCTTTAGCCCTTGCAGTCTGTATATAATTTTTATACAGCACTTCCAGAAGAGACGATCTCGTCATTCTTGTGATATAGGCCGCCTGCACGATCCCCAGGGAAAGAGCTGGCAAAAAGAGATACCGCAGATGTTCCCCAAGCCCCTCCGCCAATGATGCATATCCCGCCACCGGAAACCAGTGCAGATAGACGCCAAAAAAGAGCATCAGAAACATACTCAGGAGAAATCCGGGAAGAGCCGCTCCCAAAAGAGAAGCTGTTACGCAGGTGACATCCAGGACCGTCCCTCTGCGGTAAGCCGCAAGGATTCCAAGAGGGATAGATAGAATCAGGGAAATGATCTGGGCCAAAACAGCAAGACTCAATGTAGGCGGGAAGTATTCTGCTATAGCCTCTGTGACCGACTGATGCAGAAAATAGGATGTTCCCCAATCCCCCTGGAGCACACCGGCAAACCAGTCCGCATACTGTACAAGGAACGGCCTGTCAAATCCCAGCTCTGCATTCAGGGCATCAATCTGATCCGGCGTTGCTTCCATTCCGAGAAGAGCCGTAGCCGGTCCCCCTGGTATCATATAAACCACCAAAAAGATTACACAGGAGACCACGAACAGTACTGGTATGAGTGATAAGATCCGTTTCAAAATATAAGATAACATGTCAGTTAACTCCTCTCACAAAAGGATTACATATTACAACAGCGGACTGCTCATGCACTCCGCTGTTTTCTTTATCTCATCTGTTCGTTCGTCAATTATTCAGATGCAGTAACGTTCCAGTAGATCGGGAAACGAAGATAATCATATCCCTGAACGCCAGAGTCCATAGCGATCACGCCTGTATAATGTCCAAGCACTGTAGCAGCGCCATATTCATACAGGAATGTCTGCAGATCCGCCCAGGCCTCAGCCGCCTCTTCGTCAGATGACGCAGAGCGAATTGCCTGGATACCCTCTGTCACCTCCGGAGCATTCAGGCCCGCCCATCCACTATCAAGTACAGACAACTGAATCGGCAGCATATTATAAGAATTACTTGTAATAAACATATCGAACTGATTTGGATCAGCGCGGTGCTCCATAAACGTACTGAAGTCATAGGTCTCCACTTCCGCATTGATGCCAGCCTGCTTTAACTCCTCCTGCACAACGAGAGTTGCATTATACATCTCAGGATAGTCCTGGGTCGTCACAAGAACTACTGTCTCACCGTTATATCCGGCCTCTTCCAGAAGCTCCTTCGCCTTGTCCGTATCCTGCTGATTATAGTATTCGCTTCCTGCATCTGTTCCCCACTGAGCATCTGTTGGATCGCTCCAACTTGCATTGATCTCATACAGGTCAGGATTCCCATAAGCCGCCAGCATAATATCATCACAGTTCAATGCCGCCAATACAGCCTGACGGAATGTCTGGTTTGCCATGATACCTTCTGTTGTATCCAGGAAAAGGTTCAGCGTTCCTCCTCTGTCTACATTCAGCGTCAGATTTGTGTCTCCGGACAGCTCCTCATAATTATCCAGCGGGATTTCCTCTGCAATATCATACTCACCGCTCTGTACACCCGCAATACGCGTGGAAGCATCTGTCACGACATCAAAGTAAAGAGTGGGAGTAGCCGCCCCCTTTTCACCGGCAAGTCCACTGGACTCACCCTCAGAAGGCTGGTAATCCTCATATGCCTCCAGCTTTACGTACTGATCCTGCTTCCACTCTGATACCTGATAAGGACCTGTGCCTATATACTCGCTAATACCTTCCGCCGTAGCGCTCTCTACCACCTCGGCCGGATAAATTGCAGCAGCCTGGATAGGACTTGCAAGGATCATGATTATGTCAGATGACGCCTGATTTACATTTAGATTCACCGTGTAGTCATCTACCTTTTCAAAAGTCGATCCGCCAATCAATGTGTTCGCCTTGGCAGACACTTCCAGCCAGCGGTTCATGGAAGCGACAACATCATCTGCCGTCATTTCCTCGCCATTATGGAACTTTACTCCCTGACGAAGCTTTATGGTATAAACCATCCCATCATCGCTCACTTCATAGGACTCTGCCAGGACCGGCGTAGGCTCATACTCTGCATTCATAGCGAACAACGGTTCGTACACGTGAGCCCCAATCCCCCCTACAATATTGGAGTTGATAGACTGCGGATCCAGCGACGGCGGATTTGCAGAAATAGCAATGTGGAGTTCATCTTTTACCGCTCCTGTATCCTCACCTGATACATCACCACCAGAAGAACCGGATCCACCACAACCGGACAGAAGAAGCGCCATACTCATAGTCAGAGCTACGGCACATGACAAAGCTTTACTTTTTCTTTTCATATTCACCCTCCTTTGACAAACAGTTGTCATTTTACATTATATAATGTTATCCGATAGCCAAAGGAAAAGCAAATCGGTATTCTAAATGTATTTATATGTTTTTTCTATAATAATATCTGATCATCCCCAGGATATTTCTTTGTCGCGGGAGCGGCTCCCGGCTTTTTCCAAGGCTCATTAGCTTATTGACTCCCTTCAGCAGGCATAACAGTACAAACGCCATGATAAAGAAACCCAACAGTGCGACCAGAAAAGCCGAGGGCAAAGCCCTCTATGAAACAAAAAAGATCCTCGATACTGCATAACTGCACATCGAAGATCTTCAATGACTCCGAGGGGAATCGAACCCCTGATTCCAGCGTGAGAGGCTAGCGTCTTGACCTCTTGACCACGGAGCCGTGTTGCTTGCTGCCTGATTATAATATCAAACATCCAGACAGATTGCAAGTGTTTTTTTCATTTTTTTTATTTTTTTATCTCAGTCCAATATGAGGGGGAGAACGCCTACTGTTCTCCGCCCTTTTCCGCCTCTGTTTTCCCAGCTTCCGACAGGTCACTGACATACTTTTTAGGCACCATGATCTGCAGCTGTTTCTGGAGATTATAGATCTCCACAAAATCGTGATCCCCTCCGAACTCTCCGTCCAGCGTCCAGGGGATTTCCTCCAGGCACTCAAATACCAGATGTCCGCTCTTGAAGGAATACATATGCTTTCCGTCCGTCTGCTCCGTCAGAAGCGCGGTAATAATCTCCTGCAGCTCAATGGGATTTTTCGGCATCTTGATCAGCGTTACTTCAAACACGCCGTCATCGAAGGTCACATTCTTGCCCACCATGTTGCGGAAGCCTCCCACAGACCGGGAGTTTGTCACCATACCGTAGATAAACTCATCCTCGATCACCTCGCCGTCATGCGTCACCTTGATCCGGTAAGACGGTATATTGAAAAGCCGCTTTGTCCCTTCCAGCACATAGGCCAGATGTCCCAGGATATTCTTTGCTGTCTGGTTAGTCTGGTAGGATACATCTGTAAAGAGGCCGAAGGCCGCGATGTAGACGAAAATCCCATCGTTAAACTGCCCCACATCGCAGGGAAAAGCCTGCCCGTTCACAGCATTGTCAGCCGCCGCCAGGATGTCCCTGGGAATCTTGAGGCTGTGGGCAAAGTCGTTGGTAGTTCCCGTGGGGATATAGCCCACAGGCACCCGCTCCTCCCTGGCCATCATCCCGGTCACCACCTCGTCGATTGTGCCGTCACCGCCGCTGCACACCACCAGATCATAGTGGTCTGTAAATTCCCGGATCTTCCGGTAAGCGTCATGGTAAGCCTGGGTAGGATAGGCGGTCACCTCGTAGCCTGCCTTCACAAAAATATCAATGATATCTGACACCTTTGGCTTCAGAAGCCCTTTTCCCGCGTGAGGATTATACACAAACAAAAGTCTCTTCATCTCTGTCATCCCTTCCTGTAACCCTTATCGTTCAAAAAAGGGCATTTATAAAATGCCCTCTCTCACATATCTTTCTCTCTATCTATTTCTGCTCTGAGAGGAATCTCTCCACGCCAGCTACTGCCGCTTCCTCGTCTTCGCCATCCGCAACAACTGTAAACTCATCACCTTCACCCATGCTCAGGCTCATCATACCCATAATGCTCTTGGCATTTACCTTCTTGTCAGCCACCTCTATGTACACATGACTGGAATACTGGCTGGCTTCCTGCACAAGCAGTGCGATTGGTCTTGCATCAAGACCGTCTCTAAGCTTAATTGTTACTGGTTTCTTGATCATATTGTACCTCCTTGCTATCCCTTAACTTATCTGCCATTTCACTCAGCTTCCTGAGCCTGTGATTCACTCCGGATTTCCCGATCGGGTTTTCCAGAAGTCCTCCAAGCTCTTTCAATGATGCATCGGGATACGCGAGCCGTGTAAGGGCAACGTCCCGCAGTCCGTCTGGCAATCCTGAAAGTCCCACCGTGTCGCGGATGTACTCGATGTCATCCCGCTGCTTGACTGCGGCGGAAACTGTCTTGTTGATGTTGGCTGTCTCACAGTTTACCTTCCGGTTCACATTGTTGCGCATGTCCTTCAGGATACGGACATTCTCCAGCTCCATCAGGGCCACCGGCGCATCCATCACATTCAGCGCATCTACGATCCGGTCGCCCTCCTTCAAATATACGATGATATTCTTCTTCCTTCTCACAATGCGGGCCTCAAGGCCAAAGTCCTGCATAAGCTGCTGAAGATACTGTGCTTTTTCCAACGTATTACAGACAATCTCAAAGTGATAGGATTTCCCAGGATCGCTCATGGACCCTGAAGACAGGAAAGCTCCCCTCAGGTAGGCCCTCTTACAGCAGACCGCCTGCACGTCCGCATGGCGCACTGCCCGCAGGCATTCCCCGGACGCATACAGGTAGTATGCACTGCTGTCCTTCTGCAGATTTCTGCGCACTGCTGTCCGGACAGCGATTTCATTTCCTATATTAAAGGTTTTTTCGATCAATGTAAAGCATTTTCTCACAACGGCAATATTTTCCGAGCGGACGGAAAACGACAGGCTTCCTGTCTCCTCTTCCCGCCACTCTCCGCACATGCCTGTGACAGCGGCAAGCTCAGCCAGCCTGCAGTGTCTCGCCCTGGGACACATCCTTGCCAGTTCTTCTTTTACTCTGCCTGAAAATGACATATCTATCCCTGCTTCTTACTTTCTGCTAGTTTCCCTTTGTCACCGCGTCCTTTTCAATGTCGCGGTGCTCGATCTTTATACCGTAGTCCTGCTCCTCCCCGGCCAGCTCCCGGTAGAGAGCACCCGCCAGCGTGACAGACCTGTGCTTTCCTCCCGTACATCCGATGGCGATGACAAGCTGGGTCTTTCCCTCCGACACATAATTGGGGATCAGGAAACGGACCATGTCTGTCAGCTTCTCCAGGAAGCAGCGGGCTGTGTCACTGGACATAACATAGTCCCTCACTTCCGGGTCATTCCCGTTTTTTGCACGAAGGTTATCGATATAGTAAGGGTTCGGCAGAAAACGAACGTCAAACACCAGATCCGCATCGCTGGGAAGCCCGTATTTAAAGCCAAAGGACAGCACAGTGATATAGATATTTTTGTAGTCTTTGTTCTCCACAAAGATCTTGTGCAGCTCCGAGCGCAGCTCGCGGGTGAGCATCCGGCTGGTGTCCACCAGATAGTCCGCCCTCTTTTTCAAGAAGGCCAGCTTTCCCCGCTCCCTGCGGATCCCCTCGTCCACGCGGCCTCCCCCTGCCAGCGGATGGCTGCGCCGGGTCTCCTTATATCTCTTGATCAACACCTCATCCGAGGCTTCCAGAAAAAGCACTTCATATTTGATCTTCATCTTGTCCAGCTCATTCAGGGACTGCTCCAGATCATCGATCCCCTGCCCGCTGCGGATATCCATCCCCAGGGCGATCTTATTGATCTCCGTCCCAGGGACAATGAGCAGCTCCCCCAGCTTCGGAACAAGCTGCACAGGCAGGTTGTCCACGCAGAAATATCCTGCGTCCTCCAACATCTTGAGGGCCGTACTTTTTCCCGCTCCTGACATTCCGGTCACAATAATAAATCTCATGTCTAAAACTCTCCCAGTCTTTTTACCTCCGGCTCCAGCGTCACTCCGGAGTTTTCTCTCACCCGTTCCTGCACCTGCCGGATCAGCCTGTCCACATCTGCCGCCGTGGCATTGCCGCAGTTGATCACAAAACCGCAGTGCTTCTCAGACACCATGGCGTCTCCCACCCGGAACCCGCGAAGACCTGCATCCTCTATGAGCTTGCCGGCAAAATAGCCCTCCGGCCTCTTAAAGGTGCTGCCGGCGCTGGGGTACTCCAGTGGCTGCTTGCTGGTCCTTCTCTCTTTCAGATCCTCCATCTTCTCACGGATCCGGGTCGCATCCCCCGCCTCCAGAGAAATGACCGCTTCCAGGACAACATACCCTTCCCGTGCGGCCCGGCTGGTCCGGTATCCCATATCCAGCTCCTCACGCGCCAGCACTTTCAGCTCTCCCTGACTGGTAAGGACTGTGACTTCTTCCAGAACATCTTTCATCTCCCCGCCGTAAGCGCCGGCATTCATAATGCAGGCGCCGCCCAGCGTTCCCGGTATGCCGGCGGCGAACTCAAAGCCGGCCAGGCTGTTCTTCAGGGCCTCCGCAGCGATCTTGGCCAGGGACGCGCCGGCCTGGGCACAGATCCGGGTCCCTTCCAGCCGGATATCCCCGAAGTCTCTGAAAAGCTGTATCACAACTCCCCTGTATCCCCTGTCAGAGACAAGGAGGTTGCTCCCATTTCCTATGATATACCAGGGCATCTCCTCCTTCCTGCAGAGCCGGATCACCTCCTGCACTTCCTCTTTTGTGCGGGGCATCACCATATACTGGGCCGGTCCCCCGATACGGAAAGTGGTGTGCTTTTTCATGGGCTCTTCGCGGAGAACTCTGTCAGCTCCCACTGCCTGTTCTAATCTATGCTCAAAATCCTGTTTCATAACACAAACCTTTCTGTTTTTTTCCACTGTCCATCATACAACACTTGCGGGAGAAATTCAACGCCGTGCTATTTTTCATCCTCCGGCTCCTCGCCTGTCAGCTTCAGGATATCCCTGACCTGCTCTTCCGTCAGCTCCAGTCTGTCCGCCACTTCCTGCACGTCCACCTTCCGTCCCAACTCATCGGTCATCTCCCGTATCGTCTCATCCAGCCTGGTCACCTGGTCCACCATCTTGCGGTCACGCCTTTTCATCTCTGTCTGGGAGGCCAGAAGCGCACGCATGGCAGCTCTCACATCCTCCATCACCCGCTCCTGCTCGCCGTCGCCTGCAGGATACAGGCCAAGCGCCTCCACAAGAGACGCATTGCCCTCCTGTATCATATCCCCCACAAAGACCTCTGCCCTGTGCATCTTCACTGCTTCTTCCGCCACCTTCCGGAGGTAGGAGGCAAGTCTTGCCTCCTCGCCGGAAGCCGGCTGCATCTCTCCGATCTGCCGGAGATAGTCTTCCAGGTACTCCTTTTCCTCCCCGGTCAGTCCGTCCGCCCGGGTCTCCTCTTTCCCGGCGCCGTCTTCACTCTCCGCGGCCTCCTGCACCGTGCCGGGCTTTCTCTCATATCCCTGCACAGCCACTTTCTGGGACAGCAGATAGTCAAACACCAGCTCCATCTGCTCCTCCGTAAGTCCGTCATCCTCAAAAAACTTTTCCGTCTCTTCCGCTGTCATGCGCATACCGTTTTCCTGCGCCAGCTGCATCATGTCCGCCAGCTTCTGCTGGAAACTCATTTTATCTGCCATGTCTCTACCTCCAGATTTACTGGACCTATCTTATCACAAATCCGGCGCGAAAGCCATAGCCGGATTGGCGGACGCTCCCGCCATCTGCCCCCTACACAGCCGACACGATCACTGTCGCATACCCGGCTCTCTTCAGTCTTCGCTCCATATCCACCGCCTCGTCCAGATTTCCATAGTTTCCCACCTGGACCCGCAGGAAACCGTCGGAGTCATCGATGTACGCCGGAAAATCCTGTTCCAGCAGCTCATTTCTCAGCCGCTCTGCATAAGACCGGTTGCGGAACGCGCCGGTCTGTACCCGATACTCCGGCACTGTCTGGTTTTCAAACTCGTTGTCATTTTCATATACCGTGTTCTGATCGCCTATACCGCTGCCGTTCACACCCATATCAGAGTCTGTCTCCTCCACAAGACCGTTTCTCTGCAGGACATCCAGTATTCCCTCCGCGATGACCAGGGCAATGTCATCGAAATTCTGGTCGAACAGCATGTTGTCTGTGTCGGAGTTGATAAAGCCGGCCTCCAGCAGCACCGCCGGCATCTGAGTCCTTTTCAGCACCACAAGATTGGGCCTTGCCTTCACCCCCAGATCCTCAAACCCAACCGCAGCCAGCTCCTCGGTCAGCGCCTCCGCGATCTCCAGCTTCAGCCCGGACAGGTCGTACACAAGGGCCTCCACCCCGGAAACCTCATTGTCCGTAGGGAACGAATTCCTGTGTATGGAGAGAAAGAGATCTGCCCCCGACTGGTTGGCCTCCATAGCTTTCTCGTAGGGCGTCTCGTACACATCCGTAGTCCTGGTGTACTCCACATCGATCCCCCGGTTCTGCAGGATCTCCCCAACAGCCAGGGCAAGCCGCAGCGTGTCGTCCTTTTCCTGCCGTCCGTTGTAGACTGCCCCCGGGTCCCTGCCCCCGTGTCCTGCGTCTATCATGATCGAATATGACATAAAAACACCTCCCACATATGCCTTTTTTGTTCCAGCATATGCAGGAGGTAAGTATTTTGCCACAGATAGATAGCTATAGCACAGCAGTCTCCACATTTCAATGCGCTTCTATGCGATCACAAGGTGCACCTTCATCTCTCTGGCAATCGCCACATTTTCTTTTGAAACTTCCCGGTCTGTGATGATCGTGTCCACCCGGTCGATGGGACAGATGACGGACAGATAGCCGCCGCCGAACTTGCTGCTGTCAGCCAGCACATAGACCTCCTTTGAGGCTTTCAGGATGGCCCGCTTCACCTGCATCTGAGGCGTGGCAATGGACGTAAGGCCCGCCTCAAAATTGATGCCGTGGACTCCGATAAATCCTTTGTCCACATGGAAATGCTCCATGTTCTCCACAGCCGACTCTCCCATGCTGGCCGCCAGATGGCCGCCCACGTAGCCGCCGATCATGTACAGCTCCACATGTTCAATGCCTGCCAGCTCATTTCCCACAAGCAGGGAATTGGTAACTACCGCCACCCGCTTCTCCGGATGGCTCTTGATATGAAGGGCAAGATAAAAGCTGCTGGATGCATCGTCTATGATAATGGTGTCCCTGTCTTCTATATACTCATACGCCCGGGCGGCTATGGCTTTCTTGCGGTCCACATGGCGGTATATAGTCTCCGCTCTGTATTTCCGGGCCATATTCTGCTCCAGACTGACCGCGCCGCCATGAGTCCGCTTCAGAAGCCCCTCCGCGCTCATGCTCTTGATGTCATTGCGGATCGTCACCTCCGAACATCCCAGCTCTTTGCTCAGATCCGCCACCCGGACTTTCCCTTTCTCTTCCAGTTCACGCAATATTGCCTGCCTGCGCTCCTCCATCTCCTGTTCCCCCTTATACTGACAGCTGTTCCTCTCTTACTGAGTCAGCCTTACATTGTTCAGCCCGATATGCTGCACTACCATCTGCATGACCGGGACGAACCTGTCCCCAAAGGCTTCCTTGGGGATGATAAACGCCCGCTCCTTCTCATAATAGATTCCGATGGTCTTGGGCGTTGTCACCGTACGCTGGATCTGACTCCACTCATACTTAGTCTCCTGCCCGTTCTGCACCACGATGATCCCATCCTCTTCAGAGAAAACGTACTCTCTTGGATCTCTGTACTCCGGATTGACTTCCATCTGTTTCCTGGCCCGGAATTTAAGCTGCAGCGGCGTGTAGGCCAGAACCACCACCCCCACGATCACGTACAGAACGAACTGTCTGAATTCAATCTTTCCCACAAACTGCATGACGGCTCCCAGAATGATCACGCACATACCCAGCATGTTTACAAGGAAGCCGGATCCCTTTGAAAATGTATGATACAAAAGGAAATCAAATAACTGTCCCTTTGTAAGCTGCACCTTTAGTTTTTCCATAAGTAAATACTCCTTTTTCAGATTCTAAGAAAGTCCTCTTAATATGCACAAGACTATTGTAGCATATCAGAGGACTTTTTTCACTTTTTGTAATGAATTATGTTCGATTTTTTTCGTTTAGTTTTGTTTCTGCTTATTACTCTGCTGCCGGAGCCGGTACACTGGGATCTACTTTGTAGCGTGCCCATCCTTCCGGTGAGTAGATACCAAGCTGTTTCTTCTGCATCAGTTTATCAAAGAAAGCTGTGATGAACGGGCAGAGGAACAGGGTTACAACAGAAGCTGTCGCACACTGTGCTGTAGCCATATCCACGTACTGAGCCATTGTCGGGTCTGCCTCGCCAACTGCTGCCGGTGTCATGGCAGAGTTCAGAGCTGTTGTACCGATAGCAGCGCCCATGGCGTTTCTCTCTTTCTTCGGCAGTAACAGGTTGTTTGTGAAGAAGAAGATCACTGCTGTAGCTGCGGATACAAGGCCAAGGATAATGCCGGCCGCGCCCGCTGTGATGATCGTGTTGACATCTGTCTTCGCTCCGATGGAGATCGTCATGAAGAATGTAACGATCGGCTGTGCTGTCGCACATGCTTTTCTGAAGCCGGCGTCAAGGTTACCCCAGATGAAACCGATAAGCAGCGGTACAAGTACTGCGATCAGGGAGTCGATCGGGATAGATGCCAGTCCTGTAGCTCCCAGGGCGATCAGTGTGAAGAACGGACCGTCGTTCAGGGAAAGGATGGAGATGGCTCCTGTGTCTGTCGCGTTACCGAACTGTGCGGACAAGGAGATGTACAGGGATCCGTTTGAGTTCGTGATGGTTGCGATCCATACGAACGGCGCAATGCCAAGGAATCCTTCCGGCCCGCAGATCGCACCTACTGCAAGACCGATGACAACGCCAAGGATAAACTTGGTGGCTGTCAATGTCACACCTTTGTAGAGAGGCATACCCACCTGCTTAATGTTGATGGCTGATCCGCAGACGATCAGGAAAAATCCCATCATACAGGAGTTCCCATCATAGAACAGGGCTGTCACATAGCCGCCGATCTGATATGCCTGCGGGAAAAATGTGGCGATAAGAACCGCCAGAACCAGGGGAATGATAACCAGTCCGCCCGGCAGGGCTTTCATTTTATTCAGCAGATCGAGGTCTGTCTGCTTTTTTACTTCTTTTTTCTCTGTGTTTTCACTCATTTTTGCACTTCCTCCAAACCTTACTTCATACTTTTCAGTTTCCTACTTTCTGGCCGACTCTCTGAAAAGACGCTCCACGATATCGCATGCCGTGTTGTCATTTCCGGTAAGTCCGCCCTTCCCTACGATTGGAAGCCCGTCATAGCTTCCCACAAGTCTTCCTATGTCAGTCTGAGGGATCACATAATCCATTACTTCTATGCACTCTACACCAAGCTGGTAGCACACATTCACCATGGTGTCGCCGCCTGTTGTATAAAGTCCCGCAATTTTTTCTCTTCCACAACTCTCAAGGAGCTGAGAGATAATAGTTCCAAGTCCCGCGTTGATCCTGTTGGCACTCATGCCGCCTGCATAGTGGCGTTTGTTGTCCTCCTCATCCAGGTTGAGAAGTTCCCCGTGAAGAGCTGTCTCAAAGAGGATTGCTCTTGGAGGATTATCTGATTTCAGCAGGTCTTCTGCAATATGTACAGCCCGGAACGCCTCGTCCAGCGCCGTGTCTCCTCCTTCGATAAACTTGACAGGATCCACGCTGATGCGCACATGCCTGGGATCCTGGCAGAGCACCTCCATCTGCCTCTTGGTGACAGGAGTGGCACTTCCCGCAGCAATGAGCACGGTCTTTCCGTTCTCGTCCGCCTCCGGCGGAAGGTTTGGTTCTTCCTCCTGGATCAGATTTCTATAGTAAGCAAGCTTTGAAGTGAACGGGCCCGGGTCTACCGCAACCACATTCCATTTCAGCTCGATACATGCCTTGGCGATCTCTTCTACGTCCTCAATGGTGATGCCGTCCACGACAATGACCTCGCCGCCCGCGTCTCTGGCCTCCTTCAGGGCATCCCGGATGGCCTCCTCGCCCTGGAGCACTTTATCCAGAGTGACCAGCTTCACCTGTCTTCTCGTCTGTCCCTCAAGAAGCCTTGGGATATAGTTCTCTCTCACAGGTGTGCGCACATCCTGCGCCACCGGTGTGTTGATCAGAGCTACACCGTCGATGACAGAGTAGCCGCCTACCAGAATACGTCTGGACTGGGGCATGGCCGGAACAACAACTGCCACGCAGTCATCCCCCACCTGGTCCATCATGGCATCGATCTCAACGCCCACGCCTCCGCGCAGTGTCGTATCAATTCTCTTGGAAAAATACTGTACGCCCATGCGCTTCAGTGCACATGTAGCTGATTTTACTTTTTCATACGCTTCATTGGCCGGAAGCGCACGGCTGTTGCTGCTGATCAGGATGGCGTCCAGCTCATCCACGCCCTCTCCTTTTTCCGCTGCTTCCTCGTTAAAAAATACCGCTGTCCTTGCTTTTGACCTTGCAAGAAGTACACCTGTCGTTGTCGCGCCTGTCAGGTCGTCCGCCACCGCTCCGATTAATGGCATTTCTATTCTCCCCTTTCATGCTGCTTTGCCGCATACTCTGCTACTACCTTTGTGGATTCAATCAGGCTGACGCAGCCTGCGATTCCTTTTCCTGCAATGTCAAAGGCTGTTCCGTGGTCCACAGAACTTCTGATGAAAGGAAGTCCGAAAGTCAGGGTAACTGACTTCTCAAAATCCAGTGTCTTGCAGGCGATATGTCCCTGGTCATGGTAGAGAGACAGGATCGCATCGTACTTGCCGGATTTTCCGATGTGGAACACAGAGTCTGCCGGGCAGGGTCCTACACAGTTGATTCCTCTTTCTTTGGCAGCCTCCACAGCCGGTCCGATATCTGTAAGCTCCTCTGTTCCGAAAAGTCCGTGGTCTCCATTGTGGGGATTCAGTCCCGCAACTGCGATCAGCGGATTTTCAATGCCGACTTTTCTCAGCTCTTTGTCAATATTTACAACATTCTCAAGGATCACGTCCTTTGTAGCGTAGTGGCACGCGTCAACCAGTGACATGTGGCGGCTTACGAAGAAGACGCGCAGCTTGTGGCAGGAGAACATGGTCAGGGCATACGGTGAATTGGTGGCATGCTGATAGATCTCTGTGTGTCCCGGCTCTTTTACACCCACCAGCTTGATGGCTCCTTTATGGATCGGGGAAGTGGATACTGCATCGATCTTCTTAGCCATTCCAAGCTCGATGGATTTCATGATCCAGTCAATGGCCATCTGTCCGGCCAGCTTCTGCTCTTTTCCCCACTCGATGGAGTCTGTGTCATAGTCTCCGGTCTCCAGGATATCAATGACTCCGTACTCGTACTTTGCCTCGGAGGGATCGCTGATCTGGTTGTACTTCAGCTCTTTTCCGAGAACCTTTGCAGCTCTCTCCATGATCGCCTGGCTTCCGATTACAAAAGGCCGGCAGCATTCATGTATTTCCTTGTCCAGCATCGTGCCGACAACGATCTCCGGTCCAATGCCCGCCGGATCCCCCATTGTAATTGCCGTTACAGGTCTGAATTTTTCGCTCATTTTTTCTCTCCCTTTCGTTTCGGTTTCGATTATCTTTTCTTTTATGGCTTCATTTTATTACTTTCACTTTTCCTTTTCAACTCCTTTTTGTAATTTCAGTACATTTATATATTTTCCATTTCTCATTTTTGTGCATATATAACACGATTTTCCCCTCTCTTTTTCGTTTTCTTTCGTTTTTTCGTTTTGTTATTTTTTTGACATTTTTACGAAAGATATATATTGCTCTTTTCCTGCATTTCATTTATAATAAACCCAGAAAGAAAAAGGCCCGGAAAGGCAGATTTTTTTTGCGGAACCCGCGGAAAAGGAAAGGATGTAGGAAATGAAAAAGAAACTGTATTTCGGAAGCAATCTAAAGATGTACAAAAATATCCAGGACACAGTGAAATATCTGCAGGATCTGGTCTCCCTCACAAAGGATATCAGCAGGGAGGAGATGGAGCTGTTTATCATCCCCTCCTACACCACTCTGGAGAGCGCCACAAAAAATGTAGACCGCTCTTACGTCAAGCTTGGAGCCCAGAACATGTGCTGGGAAGATGAAGGACAGTTCACCGGCGAGATCTCTCCTCTGATGCTGAAGGAGCTGGGTCTTGACCTTGTTATGATCGGACACTCCGAGAGGCGTCACGTCTTCGGCGAGACAGATGCAGAAGAAAACCGGAAAGTGAAGGCCGGTCTGAAACATGGCTTCACAACTCTCCTTTGCATCGGCGAGACCGCTGAGGAGAAAAACTTCGGCATCAGCCCGGAGGTGCTGCGCACCCAGCTGAAGGTCGGTTTCCACGACGTACCCGTCTCAGAAGTGCCCCATATCTGGGTAGCCTATGAGCCGGTGTGGTCTATCGGCGTGAACGGAACGCCCGCTTCCCCGGACTATGCAGAAGAGATGCACAAAGTCATCAAAGAGTGCCTTCTCGAGATCTTCGGCGACGCAGGCGCAGACATTCCTGTCCTCTACGGCGGCAGTGTCAACCCGGGCAACGCCAACGAGCTTATCGTGCAGCCTTCCATCGACGGACTGTTTACCGGTCGTGCAGCATGGCAGGCAGACAAGTTTGACAAGCTGATCCGGGATGCCATGAAGACATACAAAGAGAAATACGGGGAGTAGAGAAGTCCCCAAAAAACCGGCAGAGACAGACGTGAGAATCGTCTGTCTCTGCCGGTTTTCTTTTCAGATTGTCCTGTATTCGATCTCAGATACAACAGCCTGACCGCTTCCCCGGGCGAACACACCTGGCCTGACGGACAGGAAACCGTCATAGGCATTTGTATTCTGAGGTTCCAGATCTATGGAAAGTCCGTCCGCCGCAAGGGGGACAATATGTCCGCCGGACAGAAGGAGGTATCTTTTCCCCTCCTCGTCTGTCACATGTCCCGGATCGATATATCCCACCTTCAGATCGATCGGTTCTGACCAGGGTCCCTGTATGTGTTCCGACCAGATCACCCAGTTTGTCCCTGCTCCCGAAAAATATATGTAATACTTATTATCTTTATATTTAAAGAAATCCGGCGCCCATATCTCCTTGCCTTCAAAATCCTTCACAGCGTATGTCTCCATCTTCCAGTTCACCAGATCCGTCGAACTGCAGATGGGAGGTCCCGGGTAATAAGGCCCGCTTGAATATGTCAGGTAAAATGTATCTCCCTCCCGGAACACCGCCGGGTCCGGGCAGTCACCGTCCAGTATCTTGATCATTCTTTTTCCTCCTCTCTCATTCCCGGAGCATGTCTTCCGCCTCATCCATCCTCTCCAGCAGCTTCTCCCGCTGCTCATCCACAAGAAGACGCTTGTTGTACTTGTAGTACATGTCACAGTCATTTTCTTTCAGAAACTGGATGCTGTAGTAGTTGGTGTTGAGCTCTGTCACAAAGGACACCATCTCCTGGCTGTCGCCGAAGGCATCCTCCATAAAAAAGAACGCATTGTCCAGAGCCCGGCCGGTCCGCTCCAGAAGTTCCTCCCGCTTCCGGGTCTCCTTCTCAAACTCGCTGCGCACCCGCTCAAAAGCCGCCTCCGCCTGGTCCGCGGCTGTCAGGCGCTCTTCCTTCAGAAGCTGCTGATACCGGTCCAGCGTGTCGTTCACCTGCCGCAGCATGTGGTCCGCCTCTCTGGTGAGCTGTCCGGCGCGTCGCAGGTTCTCATAGCGCTCTGCCGCCGCCCCGGCCGCCTCTGCGAGACTGCCACAGGCTTTGTATTCTTTCAGACAGTCAAACAGTTTTGTCACGTACCGGTCAGCCAGGTAGCTGTCCCGGAACAACCCGGAAAGTTTTCCCAGTATCATCCCCACTACGCTGAGCCTCTCATCAAAGGAGGCGAACTTCAGTTTCTCCAGCATATCCCCGCTGTACTGTCCCTCCAGGATCTTCTCAAGACCGTAGTCCTTTTTATATTTTGCAAACAGCTCCAGATAATTGGCAAAATCTTTGGCGATCTTCCAGTGCTGGATATACTGGTGCACCACCTCCCGGTCCGCCTTCTTTCCCACAGCCTCGCAGGCCTTCAGGAACTCCGACAGATCTTCCCAGCCTCTGGCGGTGGCGAACATGCGGCCGTCCACCGTGGTCTCCATCCTGTAGAAATAGTCTCTCCGCAGCTCCAGGTAGGACAGAATAGCCGGGTGGATGTCCGCCTGGTAGGCGTACTCTCTCCAGACCCCATAATTTTCTTCCACGTCAATGCGCCGGATCCGGTCCAGCGTGACTGTGTCAAACTCCCGGACAGACTTATTGTACTCCGGCGGGTTGCCTGCTGCCACGATGATCCACCCCTCCGGCACTTTCTGGTTCCCAAACATCTTGCACTGGAGGAACTGGAGCATGGCCGGGGCCAGCGTCTCGGAGACACAGTTGATCTCATCGATGAAAAGGATGCCCTCCGCAAGGCCGGTCTCCTCCATCTTATCGTAGACTGAGGCTATGATCTCGCTCATGGTGTACTCTGTGACAGAATAGGTCCTTCCGCCATAGACCTTCTCCCGGATAAAGGGAAGGCCGATGGCGCTCTGCCGGGTGTGGTGGGTGATGGTGTAGGACACAAGCCCGATCCCGCACTCTCTGGCGATCTGTTCCATGATCTGCGTCTTACCTATGCCCGGCGGGCCCATGAGAAGGATGGGCCTCTGCCGGACAGCCGGGATCATATACTCCCCATAGGCGTCCTTTTTCAGATATGCCTCTATGGAGTCTTTAATTTCCTGTTTGGCTCTCTTTATATCCATGCTGTATCTCCTTTTTCTTCCGACTTTCCGCCGGACATATTCTCGATCTCTTCTTCCTCCAGAACCAGTTTGATGGCCCAGGGCGGCACGTCCCTGTCCTCGTAGTCCTCCTCCAGGAAGACAAAGGCTGTCTCGTAAGGAGGCATTTTTGCCGGGTAGATCCCCTGCCCGTCTGTGAAATAGATAAGTCCCTTCAGCTGCTGGAATTCATGCCTCTCAAGCAGCTCATTTACATAGGCAAAGGCAGGCCTGAAATCGGTCCCTCCCTCCCCCTTGAGCTCCAGCTGGTCCATATACTCCCGCAGTTCTTCCCGGCAGGTGACCTTCCGGTCCGACTGGACTGTGTCATCACACTGGATGATATGGATGTTCACTTTGTGAAAGAAGCTGTCCTGCTCACTCAGGACCCCGTAAGTCTCCTCCAGGAACTTTTTCACCAGTTCCCCGGAGCAGGACATGGAGGTGTCGATGACGATCACAAACTCTTCGATCTTCTTCGTCTCCTTCCACTCCTGGGGCTCAATGAGGGGCATGTTCCCGTACAGAGACAGACCGTAGCTGTAAAACACATAGTCAAAGGAGTCCTGGTCAATGGACATCTCCTCTTTGAGGACCGCAAATTTCCGCAGAAATTCCCGATAGTCAAATCGCTCCTTATTTTCTACCTTCACCTGGCCCAGCAGATCCCCCGCCGAAGAGGAGGCCTCCTTTGAGAATGTCTCCATCTCGGTCTCCAGCCGTTCGCTCTGGTCCCGCCAACGGTTCTCGATCTCCTGCTTTCTCTCCCGGTCTTCATCCTCCGGCCAGTATTGGTGGCTGTCCACAAAAAATTCTCTCTCCAGGTCTGCCAGCCTGCGCTCCGGCAGATCCCACCGCTCCAGGCTTCCGTAGATCTTCTGCGCAGTCAGCACCTTCATCTCTTCTCTCAGCTTCCGGTACGTCTCCTGGCGCAGCCAGGATTTCCCTCTTCTCACAGTCCGTATATACATACTGTCCGTGATAGATTCAGCCGCTATGTCGCAGGCCAGATCCCACAGTCTTCTGTCCCTGCCGTCCCTCCCGATGAGGTGGCGGAACAGGCAGTGGAGCACCATGTGCAGGTACAGCCGGCACATGTCCACTCTGTTCTCCTTGTAGAGTCCGCCTATGCGCCCCGGATGATAATAGATGACAAATCCGTCCGTGGCCGCCGGCTCCGCCGACAGATCCATCACATAGGAAAAGCCGGAGAGGACCACATCCAGGAACCGCATGTTCAGATAGAGCTCATTTCTCGTAAGGACCAGGATATCCCTGCCGATCCCGGCCAGCTGTTCACTTGCAGCCTGCTGCTTTTCCCTCTGGTCTCTCATAGTTCAAACACCTTTTTCTTCTTTGGAAACAGCCGCCTTCTCTCATCCATGAGAAAGCCCAGTATCTCTGTCTCCTTGTTTCCCGCTGCCGCATCGACAGCCGCATCCAGCCCCTCCTGATCCCAGTATCCGGCCTGCCCGAAAAACCGCAGCATATGCATGTCCTGTCTTTCTACATAGACCTTCCCCACGCAGGACATGTGCTCCCGCAGATACGCTTCGTATCTGTCCGCCGCCTCCTTCGCCAGCTTGTAGGGCCAGCAGAGCCGCAGGGCCGCCAGCTGCAGGGCGTCCTCCTGGCTCTCCTCGGCCACCGCTCTTGGAAAAAGCCGATCATACTCCGCAAACTGCAGCTCCCGGTTATAAAAGCACTGACGGTAATCCCCGCCGGACCCGTGATAGTGGGTCTCCACGATCCGGGCCGGTGTGTTCTCCACCGCCTCCTCGTAATGCTCCGGGAACAAAAGCCTGGCCTCATCCACTCTGCCGTCCTCCCTGTGATAGCGCAACGTCACGTAGAGGGCATACCTCAGTTCATCCGCAAGGAATTTCAGAGAAGATTTCTCTCCCCGGTAGTGGTCGATCCGGATCTCCCGCAGGGCGCACCCATTGAAGGCTCCCGATCCCACATCCACAAGGGCATCCGAGAAGGAAAGCATTCGCAGCCCGAAACACCTGTAAAAGCTGTAGTTTCCTATTTTCTCCATGCCAATCGGCAGGCGGATCTCACTGGCTCGGGTCCGCGCAAAGGCGTAGGGAGCCGCCCAACGGACCGGCTCCCCCTCTATCTCATCTGGAATGCGGATCTCCTCTGTGTCCGCCGCCCGCTCCAGCAGGATACCTTCCGGCTCCCGCCTGTACTGCGCTCCATCCAGGATGATCTCATTTTTTTCTGAATTTCTCTCTGTCTCTATCATCACTCTTTTTTCTGCTCTTTCTGTTCCCGGATCTGCTTCTGGACCGCCTCATGCTCGCGCACCAGCTCATCGTGAAGTTCCAGGGAATTCCAGTTCATGTTGGTGGGCGTCAGGGCCGCCTTCAGAGGAATCTGAATCCCCTCCTTGCGAAAGTAGGCCAGCATCTGGTTCATCTGGGCGTCTGTCAGGTTGCAGATGACCAGCATCTCCTCTCCAAAGCCTTCCCCCTCGTAGACATCCCCGCTCCTCTCCATTCCGGCCACTCCCGACAGAGCGCCGACCGGCTGCAGGTAGTCCTCCTTCTCCACACTCCGGATCTTAATACCCATGAGTACGAAAATAAATTTCACTTTATCTGTTCTTGCTTTATCTGTAAAATTGTATAACAACACGCTTCCTCTTACTGCCATGATCTTCCGTCTCTCCTTTCTGCGTCTACCATATCATGTATGGTCTCCTCTAATAGTATAGCAGATATAGGCAGTGTATGACTAGTGTTGTTTTTCGGCGCAAACAAGTAAAGGCCGGATACGCCTGGAAACTGTTCTGCTCCAGAGTGTACACCAGCCCTTTCTTCTCATTCTCTTTTGTCTCAGGCCCAGTACTTTTCCATGCACTCCCGAACCTTCTCTTGGGAAACTGTAAACTTTTCGCACACTTTCTTCTCTGTCACTTCCCGTGTTTGCCCCAGCTCCCGGCAGATCTCCACAAGCGCCTGTATTCCCTGTTCCATTCCGTTGTCAACGCCCTTCTGGTACAGATCATCCAATGCTTTACACATGTTCACCGTTCCCTCCTTTCTGTCGTACCCTTCTTTCATGCCTTCCATCACATTTCCTGCATGCAGCAGTTCTCTTACTGCGCGGTAGGTATCCACGTCTACATTCTGAAAATACTCCCTGTGTCTATCCACGTATTTTTGAAGTTCTCCCATATCTTCCCTATATTTTAGCATACCGAAAATGAGCTGTAAATCACTGGTAAACTTTTCAATCTTCCCGATTTTTCCCACATCCACCAGATTGATACGGTAATCCGGCACATACTTTTCCAGCATTTTCCAAATCTGTTCTTTCCATCCTTCCGGAAACATATCATAGAGATTCCTGCTGCCGTCCCACTCGTCCTCCCCGTAGTACAACACAAGTGTAATGACAGGGCAGATTCTGTCCTCTTTGCGCATGCCGGATAGAAACTCTTCCCCTGTCATTTTCCCCACCCCCGCTTTTCCTCTGTTGTTCTGACGAATCCGGCGAATCTGTTCTGTATAAGAGAGACTGTCATAGAGCATATTGCGGACCGGCATGGCATAATGGATGCCGGATTGGCTCTCGCAGGCCAGCATGGCCAAATAGGGACCTTTCTTCCACTGCATAACAATATCCCGGTACCTTTGTACCTGCCTCTCTTTCTCCCCCTTGTCCGGTACGAGAATATCCGACTCTCCCCGTGCCTCCTCCAGCTCCTCCGGCCTGACAATCTGCTCTCCGCCAAAAACGACTCCATTGAACAGATCCGCAAATCTGCCCCTGTCCCGCATCCAGTGATTAACAGCCGTACTGCTTTTCCCCATAAGCATACCTCCTTTTTGGTTGTTGTTTTCGTCAAATGGAACCTGTGGCAGATTCTGCCAGAAAATTCCGAAGTGCATCCGCTCTGTAGAAAAGCGGACCAAACTGACCAGGCGATTTGAAACATTCCGCCTGTTATAGATATGGAAAACTATAACACTCCCTTTTTCCGGAGTCAATATACAAAATACACATAAAAAAACAGGTATTAACCCACATAAACACGCCTGTCATTTATGCATAGTTAATACCTGTTTTATTTATCAAAATTTTCCGGAGAAATCTCTGCAAGCCCCGCCTACATATACTTTCTCACAATAGCCTGCATAGTGTGCCACTTCTGCTCCATGTCCTCCACCAGTTTAAACTGGGTTCTGCACCGGTCCAGATTGTGGTCTTTTCTGTGGATCTTGAAGTAGGTGTCACCCTGAAGATAGTCTGTAAGGAAGCGCATGCCGCACTCGTAAGTCATGGTTTTGGCTCCCATGGGAAGCTCCAGGATCTCACGCTCTGTCAGTTTGCCGCCGCATCCTTCGATGAAACCTCTCGCATAGATGTCAAACAGTTCCATGCTGCAGGACACCAGGCTTAAATCCCTCTCATCCTCGGCAGCGGTGCTGGCCCCAAAGCGGATAGAGTCACCGAAATCATTCATGGCCAGGCCCGGCATAACCGTATCCAGGTCAATGACACAGATGCCCTTTCCTGTCTTGTCGTCGATCATAATGTTGTTCAGCTTTGTGTCATTGTGTGTGACACGCAGGGGCAGCTCGCCCTTCTCCTGCATTTCGCTGAAATAATTGGCAATGGATTTCTCCCTGGCACGGACAAACTCGATCTCTTTTTCCACAGTCGCGGCCCGGCCCATCACGTCGTCCTTTACAGCCTGCTCGAACACGGCAAAGCGAGCTCTTGTGTCGTGGAATCCCTCGATGGTCTCATGGAGTGTCTCTGCCGGGAAATCTGCCAGAAGACGCTGGAAATTTCCAAATGCCACGGCGCTCTGGTAGAAGTCTGCCGGCTTTTCTACTTTATCATAGCTGGTTGCGCCGGTGATGAACTTGTAGGATCTCCAGTAGTTCCCATCCTCGTCTTTATAGTAAGGTTTTCCATCCTTTGCAGGGATCACGTTCAGTGTCTCTCTCTCCGGGTCTCCCCCGTTCTCCGCGATCCGCTCCTTCAGGTAGGTGGTGACGTTGATAATGTTCTCCATCAGCTCCGCCGGCTTTGTAAAGACTTCGCTGTTCATTCTCTGGAGGATCACTTTCAGCCTTCCCATCTCACCGATGGAATAGGAGAGCAGATATGTGTCGTTGATGTGTCCGCTCCCGTAAGGCCTGCAGTCTGTCAATGTCCCTTCAAACTTAAAATTGTTTATCGCGTTCTGGATTTTTTCCTGTGTTAATTCCTTCATATTTTTCTTCCCTCCTGGAAATAAAATGTCTTCTCGTTCTGTCTGGGACAATTGTAATATAAAGGAATATGGAAATCTTTATCTGATATTTTTCTTATTTTGCATTATCTGCACAGGCTGCCGGACTTTGCTACTCGTTTGGCTTCTGGTAAAATTTCCCCGACACCTGCTCTGTCTTCATGATATTGATAAAGGTATGGGGATCTGCCTGCTTAATGGCCTGGATCACTTTTTTGCTCTCAGCGCTGGAGACCACGGAGTACACAATCTTCCTCTCCCGGTCTTCATAGGCCCCCTGCCCCTCGATGATCGTGGCGCCGTGGTTCGTCGTGGCAAAGATGGCCTCGTACACCTCTTCCGCTTTGTTGGTCACTGCAAGCAGGGTCTCCTGCTGGTATTTCTTGTAGAGCATGTGCAGGACCTGGGTGGACGTGTACTGAAAGATGATCGAGTACAGCGCCTTATCCCATCCAAACAGAACGCCTGCCGCCGCCAGGATCAGCACATTCAGACCCAGCACCATATTCCAGGAGTCGATGCCCTTCTTCTCTGACAGAAAGATGGCGATAAAGTCTGTCCCTCCTGTGGTGGCGTTCATGTGGAGGCACAGACTGATCACAAACCCGTTGATCAGTCCGCCGAAAATACTGATAAGAAGCGTGTCATAGGTGATCACATATCCGGGCAGGATATCGGTCAGCACACTGGTGAGCACGATCATCAGGCAGGAATACAGGGTAAACTTCTTCCCTATATAGCGGAAGCCGATGTAGACCGGAACCGCGTTCAGCGCCACGTTGACTACCGTGTAGGGGATCTCCACATGAAAAAACATGTCCCCCGCTCTCTGTATCAGAAGCGCCAGCCCTGTGGCGCCGCCCGGATAGAGGCCTCCTGTCCGGACAAATGATTTGATGTTCAGTGCCATAATGACTGCCGCTATGCAGACAACAATAATCCTCTTTATATCCTCTTTTGGTTCAAACTTCATAACTGTTCCCTCTCGTAGACTCTCCCTCTGTATTCTTATTTAATTTCTCCCGTGGGTCTGGACATAGGCTGTCAGCGCTCTTTCTATCTCCTCCATGGCATGTTCTGTCTCCTGGTCGGAGTAGGGGATGCGCCCAACGATCCGTCTCACATAGTCCTGTTCTTCCACAATGTCCAGACTTTCCCGGAAATTGAGGTCATAAAAATAGGCCACATAGGAAACCCAGAAGTCCATCAGCGTCACTCTGTCCGAGGAGCGGATACATTTTCCCGCCAGCACATCTGCCTTGACCTTTGGCGAGATCTTCTGTGCGCCGATCTCCTCCGCCGTGCCTCCCGCAAATGTCTCCAGGGGATCTTCCAGCTTTACCCTGCAGTTGTCCAGCTTGTCCGCATCCCGGATCAGTCTGGCGTGAAGGAGGGTGCGGGGATCCTCCACTCCCTCCAGCACATAGTCACTGTGCTTCTCTATGGCAGTCCGGATAATGCCGTCCCATGTGTCTTCCGGGAGAAACTTGCGGATCATCCCATCCTCAAAAAGGAGTTCTGCCCCGTAGGCAGCGTGGTCCATGGTCTCTGGCAGGAAGCTGTCAAATCGCTTCAGCTGCTCGAACCGGCCAATGTCATGGAGCAGCGCGATCATCCTGGCCAGCTGCGCGTCCTCCTCCCCCAGCCCCATGCGCTTTGCCAGCGCTGTGCTCTGGGCCACCACGCCGTATGTGTGGGTGATCTTCAGCTTTACTTTCCCGTCACTCCTGTCGTATCCATCCAGATACTTTTCAAAAACTTCCCTGGCTCTGTTGTAATCTATTCCCATTTTCTGTCTCCAAACCTATCTTTATCATTGCTCACGGTACGCTCGTCGCTTTTCGCCGCATCCTATTGTAACTCCTCTTATAGAGTAAATCAACGAAAAAGACTTCCATTTCCTTGAAATCTGCCTGGAACTGGGCTATACTTTGTCTGTACAATTGTTAAACATTTACTATTTAAGGAGTTTATATGGACAATAAGCTGCAGGAACAATTTTTTTCTTCTATGATGTGTTTTAAAAAACTGGAAGCCTCCTTTTCGCTGGCCTGTGAAATGCAGATGAACGAGATGGCCATCCTCAGAGATATACTGGGAGGCTGCAGCTGCAGCGAAAAGTCCTGCACGAACCTGAACGTGCCAAAGATGCAGGAGCGCCTCCGGATCTCCAAGCCGGCTGTCTCCTACATCCTGAATACACTGGAAAAGAAAAATTATATTGTCCGGGAGATCGACCCCCAGGACCGCCGGAAGATCTCCATCAGCGCTACCCCGGAGGGTGTCAGTGCCGCCCGCCGCTCTGCCGAAAAATATAACCAGGCCTGGGAGGAACTTCTTCTGCAGTTCGGGGAGGATAACATGCGCCAGCTGGTTGAGCTCCTCACTTCCTTAAATGAGCTCTCCTGCTCTCTGGGACAAAAGGACAAAAAATAAGAACAGCCCGCCGGGCTGTTCTTATTTTTTAAGTCCTTATCTTCTAAGCCTTCTCTAATTGTTCTTCTTGTTTTTCCTGAACCGGGCTTTCCTCCCCGGATACAGTCAGACAGATCTTTTCTCCTTCCGCATCCACGACAATGATGCGCTCCGCATCAAAGTCTTCTTCAAGAAGTTTATCCGCCACCTTGTTCTGGAGAGCGGACTGGATCGCCCGGCGCAGCGGCCTGGCCCCATATACCGGGTCAAATCCTTCCTGTGCCAGAACATCCACAGCGCGGTCTGTGATCTGCAGACCCCTCTGACTGTACACTTCCAGATTAACTTTCATGGGAGCACACCTCCCTTTCCATGGAGGCTATGTCGTCCCGCAGCCGGGCTGCCTCCTCATAGTTCTCCTGGTTTGCCGCCTCCTGAAGCCGGATCTTAAGGACTGCAAGCTGCCACATCCGATGCAGACAGCCCTCGCACACAGGGATCTGGTAGAGGGCACCCATGTAATTCGTATAGAAGATCCGGTCGGATTCATTTGTATTGCAAAACTGACATTTCATATCAACATTCACCTCTTTGTCTCTGTCTCAGAAGTTATATTTAAAAAACTTAATAGTTAAGTTTTTAATAATATAATCCAGAACTATAAAATCGTCGATATTTTTGAGGTTTTTTATACTTTTTTTAGATTTTAACCAGGCCTTGCTTCCGCATATTATATAGAAGAAAGCACTCCCATTGACAAATCCTCCCCAACAGGAGTAGGCTTGTTAATGGTTTCCAGACTGTTATCCGCATACTGCGGAATGACCGATATAGAAGGGAGAAATATCTATGAAACATTCCATGCTGTCAATAAATATCCTGCTTCTTCTGGCATCCGGCTTTTTCTATTTCGCAAGCCCCATGCTCGTGACTCCGCTTATCACAGGGTTCTCCGAGACTCTCGGTGCCGGCGCGGCCTTTATGGGCATCGTGGGCGGCATGATGAACCTGTGCTCTCTTTTCTGCCGCCCTGTTATGGGAAGTTTCATTGACCGGATCAGCAAATACCGCCTGTCCATGGCAGGGCTTCTGTTTATGACCGTCGCCTGCGCAGGCTATCTTTTGTCCGTCAATCCTTTGATGGTGCTGTTCTTCCGGATCATAAACGGCGTCGGCTTTGCCCTCTGCTCCAGCTCCATGTCCACCTGGATGTCCCTCCTGCTTCCGCCTGAGAAGATCGGCTCCGGCATGGGCATATACGGTATGATGAACGCACTGGCCATGGCTGTGGCCCCCTCCATCGGCGTGGTGCTCTACCAGACACTTGGCTACCGCATCTCCTTTATTGTAGCCGCTGTTTTTACAGGCCTGTCTCTTGTCCTGATCCAGTTCGTATCCGACAGGGGCGAGCCCATCCTGCGCCCCGCCTCCCCCGGGCCCGGCAAAGATACAGACAGGACCCCCGGGGAAGCCGCCAGAAAAAAGCTGCAGATTGTGGAACCTAAAGTCCTCCCCATCGCCCTGATCATCATGCTGTTTTCCATCCCCTACTGCGCCACCCAGTCTTTTATTGTGCGGTACACAGAGACCCGGAATCTGCCTGTCACAGTCAGCCTGTTCTTTCCTATTTATGCTGCAGCCCTTCTGATCCTGCGCTTCACTATGCGGGATCTTTTTGACCGCCTGCGCTTCTCTGTCTTTTTTGCCGGCAGTTCCCTTTGCGCCTTCCTCTCCATCCTCCTGCTGGCGCTGATGAAAAGTGACCTGCCCATGTGCGTTGCAGCTGTTCTGATGGCGGGCGGCTACGGCATTATGAGCTCTGTCTGCCAGTCCCGCGCCATTGTGATCGCCGGCAGGGAACACGCCGGGCTGGGCAACAGCACCTACTACATCGGCCTGGACCTGGGTATGACCCTGGGCCCTATGCTGGGCGGCCTCCTCTACGGCAGCGTGGATGTGAGACTCTTCTACCCGGTTCTTCTTCTCTGCGTTCCTATGGCTGTCCTTGTCTTTCTTCTGAACCGCCGCACGCTGTCCTGAACCGTATTTTCTGATACGGACATGAGAATTTTATGTTTTTCTTTATAAAATGTGTTACACTTTTATTAGTGTCTCTTACCAAGGGGATATCCATAAAACAAACAGAGAAAGGGAGCGTTGCACCATGAGAGTACGTATGGCAGAAGAAAAAGACATAGAGAGAATCCACAGCCTGCTGGCACAGGTAGCCCTGGTCCACCACAAGGGAAGGCCGGACCTGTTTAAATATGGAAAAAGCAAGTACACGGACGAAGAGCTGAAAGAGATCCTGCGAGATGAAAAGCGCCCTATCCTGGCCGCTGTAGACGACAATGACTGCCTGCAGGGATACGCCTTCTGCATATTCCAGCAGCACACAGACAGCCACATCCTGACCGATATCAAGACCCTGTACATCGATGATCTCTGTGTAGAGGAAACCCTGCGGGGAGAACATATAGGAAAGACGCTCTACCATGCAGTTCTCGACTTTGCCAGGGAACATGGATGTTACAATGTCACCCTGAATGTCTGGAGCTGCAACGAGAGCGCCATGAAATTCTACCGCTCCTGCGGTCTGAAAGAACAGAAAGTGGGGATGGAAGTCATTTTGTAATCCTTCCCTTGTCCCGCCATCACTACAGCCTTGCGGTCTTACAGGCCGCAGGGCTATTTTTTATGGGACTCATAGTCCTTAAGAGAGCGGACCGCCTCACCGGCCAGTGGGATGAGGGCGATCATGTTGAAGATGGTCATCAGGCCAACTCCCACATCTCCCATATCCCACACAAAGGTGTAGGCCGCCATTCCTCCCACAAAAAGCATGATAAGAGCCAGGATCTTGTAGGCCGTCTGGGAGGCCCAGTTGTCCCCGAACAGATAGGCAATATTGGACCTGGAGTAAAAAAGGATGCCGATAAAAGTGGAGAAGCTGAACAGCCACAGGATCACCGCCGTAAAAATGACACCGAACTCACCCAGGTGATATCTCATGGCCGTCTGCAGAAGATCCATGCCCTCCAGCCCGGCTGTCATGCTCTCAGGAGTGAGGAGCATGATCATCGCAGTGCAGCTGCAGATCACAAGGGTGTCAATGAACACACCCAGAGCCTGCAAAAGCCCCTCCTTTGCCGGATGGCTGATGTCCGCTGCAGCGGCGGCACAGGGCGCAGACCCGGAGCCCGCCTCATTGGAGAAAAGTCCCCGCTTCACACCATTCATAAGGACGGCCCCGAAGCCTCCTGCGGCCACCTGCCTGAAGCCGAAAGCCTCAGCGAAGATCCGCTGGAACACGCCTGGGAGCGCGCCTATATTTGTCAGGATCACATACACCGTGATCAGCAGATAGAGGCCTGCCATCACCGGCACCATGATATCCAGCACCTTGACCGTGGCATTCCTGCGCAGTACGATGACCGCCGCCAGAATGACAAGGACAATGGTGGAGTAGAGGGGCGGAATGCCAAAAGCATTGTCAACAGCGGAGGATACGGAGTTGCCGATCACCTGGCTGACTCCGCACCAGCACAGAAGTCCGGAGATGGCAAACAGCACTGCCACCACGGATTTCTTCCTTTTGCTCCCTCTTCTCGTGATAAATAAGTTGTGTATATAGTAGGCCGGCCCACCCCTGTATCCGCCGTAGAGCGGGTCTTTTTCTTTATAGATCTGAGCCAGGGTGGCCTCCGCGAAAGCCGTGGAGGACCCGAGAAGGGCAATGACCCACATCCAGAAGACCGCTCCTGCGCCTCCTGCGGAGATGGCCGCCACCACTCCTACCAGATTGCCCATGCCTACCCGGGTCGCTGTGGAGACAATGAGGGCCTGGACGCCGGAGATCGCCTTCTCATCTGAGACATTTCGCTTTTCCATAGTCACCCGGAGCATCTCCGGGAACATGCGGAAGGGCATAAAACGCGTCCTTACAGTAAAGTAAACTCCGGCCGGGACAAGGATGAGCACCAGGATCGACAGTCCCAGTGTACCGCCTCCCGGGAGGGGAAGCGTAATGATATCGCCCCAGAGCAGGCTGTAGACAGCCTCGATCAGATTCACCACAGCGCTGCCTGCTGCATGTAAAAATTCCATGTATCTCTTTTCCTTTCTTCTTTTTCCTGTCCCATCAGTATATAGCGAAATTTTGCCCCTGTAAAGCGAAAAAGTAAAACTAGTTCCGTATCTCCAGCAGCTTCGCCTTCAGGTCTCCCTCCAGGCGGCCGATCTCCTCCTCGGCAGCGCGGCGCTTCTCGCGGCCCTCCTGCTGGATCTTCATCACCTCGTCCAGGGTGGAGATGAGGGCTTCATTGGTGGACTTCAACGTCTCCATATCCACGATCCCCCGCTCCGACTCCCGGGCAGATTCTATGGTGGCCATCTTCAGCCGTTCCGCTTTTTTCTTCAGCAGCTCATTTGTCATGTCCGTCACTTCCCGCTGTGCCTGGGCCGCCTGGGCAGAGTGCTCTACTCCCAGGGCCAGCACCATCTGGCTCTTCCACAGGGGCACTGTGTTGACAATAGTGGACTGGATCTTCTCCACCATCTGGGTGTCGTTGTTCTGGACAAGCCGTATCTGGGGCGCTGTCTGGATGGCGATCATCCTGGTCAGCTCCAGGTCATGGACCTTCTTTTCAAAGCGCTCACACATGGCCTCCAGATCCCTGGCCGCCTGGATGTCCTCCGGAAGTCCGGTGCTGTCCGCCTTCTGCACAAGAGCCGGAAGCTGCACGTTCCTTGTATCCTCCAGCTTCTTTTTCCCGGCCGCGATGTAGAGGGACAGCTCTTTGAAATACTCCAGGTTCTGCTCATACATCTTATCCAGGATAGCCGCATCTTTGAGGAGCTGTCTCTGATAGCCCTCCAGTGTCCCGCATATCTTGGAGATATTGGCCTCCGCCTTCTCATACTTGGCCTTCAGCGCCGTCACCTTGTTGGCGCTCTTCTTGAAGAAGCCAAAGAATCCTTTTGTCTCTTCCTCATCAAAATCCCGCAGCTCCGTGACCACGCCGGACAAAAGGTCCCCTATCTCTCCCAGATCTTTTGTGCGCACATTCTCCAGCGCTTTCTCGGAAAAATCCGCCATCTTTTTCTGCACGCCGGCCCCGTACTGGAGCACAGCTCCGGAGTCGTAAAGATCGATCTGCTGCGCATACTGCGCTGCCATCTCCCGCTCTTCTTCAGTGAGGGCTGCCTCCGGGGTGCTGCCCTGCACTTCCATGGTCTGTCCTGTCATCGCTGTAAATCCATCGCTCATAGTCTATTCCTTTCTTTTCCATCCGTCTTCTGTCAGTCCCTCCTGGGCCAGCATGGTCTCCAGCACGGAGATGTCCGAGCTGATATCCCAGGCCACATCCTCAAAAAGACTGTCCAGCAGTTTCTCAAATGCAGTATTTAACGTATCCAGCGTCTTCTCGATCTCTTCCTTTGCCTGACGGATATTCTCTCCCGCCTCCGGCTGGGCGTCAAGCTGCTCGTAGGCCTCCAGCAGTTTGACTGTGGTGGGCAGGTAATACTCCATCAGCTTACGGATGTCATCCACTGCCTCCGGGTCCGCCTCCACCCGCTCGAAGATGCGGCGCACAAGCAGTTCGATGCGGTCGATCTTGCGGGATATCTCCTCCCCGGGAATGGCATCATTGCACTCCCGGATCTTATTCACATACCATCTGCCCTTTTCGATGACCCGCTGTACCTCCGGCGCATATCCGGCATTCTCCTGTTCCCGCTTCTCTTCCGCCTGCTGTCTGGCTCTGGCCTGCTGCCGCTCCGCCTCCGCCTGCCGCTGTTCCTCCCGCAGCTGCCGGATCCTTCTGTACTCATCGTAAGCCGCGTCTGTCACGATCAGGCAGGCATCCTGCTCATCCAGATGTCCCTGGAGGAACCACCGGTCCGCTATCATTCTCCGCAGGTCCTTCACGATCCGCTTGGGCTTTTCCCCGGTCCTTTCGGCAATGTCGGATATATTACAGTAGGCCCGGCCACGCAGCGCCTCTACATATCTCCGGAAGCGTTTTGCCCGTCCGCGCATGCCTTTTCCCTTGCAGAAGATCCAGACACCGGCAGCTGTCAGGCAGGCAAGCACGAAGAACGCCCCCGCCTCCACGGCTCCAAAACCTGTCATCATAACAGACACAACTCCGGCAATGATGGCGCCCACGCAGCAAAACGTAAAGAGAAAGCCCACTGTAAGAAGAGCCGCCCCCGCCAGGGAAGTGCCGCCTTTCTTTGCAAACAGAACCGGCTTTTCCTCCTGCCTGCGCTCATATCTGCGGCCGGGTCCCCACTGCTGCGGGCCTCCGGGGCCTCGGCGGATATTTTGCCGCAAGTTAAAGATCGCGTCATTGACTGTATTTGAAATGGTCTCATTCAGCCTCTGAAAATCCTGGGAGTCCACGGCATCCTGCACAATATTGCGGATATCCCGGCCCCATTTTTCCCAATCCTGATTCACCTGTCTCCTCCTGTTCTCCCCCGGATCAGAAAGCCCTCAGGGCTTTTTCGGGAAGGTGTTTTTCTAGAATTACCACTATGTGAAAATTATATAGCATACCTCAGAAAACTGCAATCGCAACCTTGCCGCCCGGCAAAAGCTCTTCTGCCGAAAAAAGATGCCGCCCTTACCCGGATGTGCTATACTGGATTCAGAAAAACTTCCAGGGGAGGAGGAAGATATATGACCACAATGACAACAGACGAATTAAAGGAAAAATTAGAAAAAAGAAAAGAGGGCGAGCTTCTGGATCTCCGGGAGATCGAGATGTGGGACGCGGACCTGTCCGGATGGGATCTGTCCCGGACGGATTTCTCCCTGTCCAGTTTTCACCACGTCTCCTTCGACGGGGCAGATATGCAGGGCTGCGCCGTGGAAAATGCCCTCTTCGACGACTGCAGTTTTCGGGGGACCAGTTTCCGCCATGCCAATCTGAAGGGAGCTGCCATGCGGTACGATGATCTGTCCGGAGCTGACATTTCCGGGGCCAACCTGTTCAGCGCAGTCCTGGAACACGCCAACTTATCCGGCATCATTTCTGACGAAGACACAAAATTTTTCCGCCTCTACTGTCCGGAAAAAGGCGCTTTCCTTGGATATAAAAAATGCTTCAACAACCGTCTTGTGCAGCTCCTCATCCCGGCGGATGCCAAGCGCACCTCCGCCACACTGAATTCCTGCCGCTGCAGCAAGGCCAAAGTCCTCACCATCAAGAGCTTTGATTACACGGAGGAATACGATGAGGCCTGGTCTCTGGTGGACGAAAATTTCGTCTACCGCAAAGGCCAGTGGGTGGAGGTGCCGGACTTCAACGAGGACCGGTGGATGGACTCCACCACAGGGATCCATTTCTGGCTCACAAGAGAAGAAGCGAAGGCATACTGATGTGCCTTCGCTTCTTTCTTCTAATGTGTAAATAAGTCTTCCATCCGCTTCCACATCTGGGGTTCCTCATCAAATCCTTTGTACTGGGGCTGCATATAGTACCAGAACTGTCCGCTCTGGTCTCTGACCACAATGCCTCCCACAAGATCCTTCCCCTCATATCTGCCCTCTGCGATATATTTGTAGAGAGCATCGGATTTCTGCACATGATCCTCCTTGTTGTGGCTCACATCTTTTGTGTCAAAGATACCGGTCCGCCCGTCCCGGAACCGGACGATGAAATCCGGCTGGAAAGTGCGGCCGTCCTCTCTGCGGATGCCAAAATTGCTCTCCATATGTTCATCCCCGTTTTTCCAGAACCAGAGGACACTCTCCTTCTTTGTCTCCAGATAGCGGATAAAATCCACCTCCAGCATATCCGGCTCTTTTTTCCCATTCAAGGGCAGATACAGCGGCTGCATGACAGACAGAGACGCCGGGAGCTCCCTCACCATCTCCGGATTATAATTTCTGGATAGGGGGATCTGCCACTCTTCATTCCACCTGCCTTCTGTCTTTCTCTTGATCTCCTCTTCTTTGAACCGCCTGAACTCCAGCACCGCATCGCTGATGATCCTGGAAAAGACAGCCTGGTTGGCCACCACGATCCTCTGCATCATCTCAATGCCTCCGCCTGCCGGGCTGATGCCCAGGTAGAGGCGAAAAGTCTTGATGACCGCCTGCTTCACATTTCCCATGGACCGCTTCGGGGCAAATCCGTGGAAATTCCTGGCCAGCACCGCCTCATAGGCCTGCTGGAGATCGCTGTCCGAATAGGTAATATGCAGCGTGTCCGCCATGTCGATCCTCTGCCCTCTGTCAATATCCTGGGCATGGATGGTGAGATCGTGGATGATGCTGTCCAGCCGTTTGGTGTCAAACTCAATACCTTTTGCGGCCATTTTTTCCCTGCACGCTTCACAGTCCGGCATTTTCCCCGCAGCCCTGTCCGCCTGCTCTATGTCAAAGAAAAGGCAGAAAGCCTTCTCATAAAACAGCCCGAAATGGCCTGTAATATCCCCAAAATCCACTCTGTTCCTGTAGTAGGAAGGCAGGCTGATATCCCGGTAGCCGCTGATCCGGCGGGAAGTCAGATTTTTCAGTATGTTGGGCTGGTACTCTTCCTTCTTGATGATAATGGACTGGATGTTGGTGTACACATAGGCTGCATCCAGCAGTTCATTGTCGTAGGATCTTGCCTCCGGCATCCGCAGGATACGCCCCACGGTCTGGATCTCAAACGTCACGCTGGAGGTCTCCCGGAATTTCACCAGCACATGGGCTCTGGGGCAGTCCCATCCCGTGTCAATGGCCTGTTTAAAGAGGAGGAAATCCACGCTGCTCGTATTTTTGTTCAGCAGCTCCTCCTCACTGTTGATCTTCTCCTCGCTGAGCCAGATGGCGATCCGGTCATCCGGCACTCCTTTCTCCCGCAGGAAGCGAAGAACGCTCTTCTTTTTCTCCTCCCCCGCATCTGCGTTGGGGAGCTGGATCAGCATCAGGGGATTGACCCTGGCATGGATCCGCTCAAATTCCTGCCGGATCTCTTCCCTTTTCCGGTAGGCGCTCTCCAGCACCAGCCGCTCCGAGTGGATCTCATCATCTATGATCTGTTCCAGGTCTTTGTTGATGATCACTTCCTTCTTGATCATGCCCGCATCGATCACTTTCTGGGGCGGCACCTGGATGGTCACACCGGCCCCCTCTTTAAGGAAGCCCGGAGTTGCGCTCATCTCAATGGTCAGGAAGGGGCGTATGATCTCGTCCCGCAGCTCCAGCGCCCTGGGAGTCCCCGCACTCCTGTGGCACTCGTCGATGATCAGGATGATCCGGATCCCCTTTGTCCGGGTATTTTCCAGGACTTCCGGGAAATTGTATTCATCCTTCTCCTTCATCAGCACATTGGTGAATTTTCCATCCCGCTTGTTGCGGATCTTCTCCCAGTTGAGAAAGACCAGCTCCTTTTCCCTGATCGAGTCCCTGGAGCCAAAAAACTCGTCTTCCAGAAGACTGCACTGGACTGCCGGGTCGATCTCCTTTTTCACGCTCCGGAAGCTGTGCTCATAGAGATTGCCCGCACCGATGGACACCCACAGAAAGCAGACCGGCTTCTCCGTCTCCCTGGCCAGCGCCCCGATAAACCTGGTCATCATGTAGGTCTTGCCGCTTCCGGTAGGGGACTGGAAGACAATGGTGTTCTGCCGGTCCCGGTCCAGGCAGCCTCTGGCCTGATACAGAAGATCATCTATGGCTTCTTCCTGGTATGGTTTTTCCTGTTTCATGTATCGTTTACTCCTTGCTCAATCTTACCACTTTTTTGTAAAGTTCCAGTATCCTGTAGGGGATGGGCTCTATCCGGTAATCTTCCACATCCATCAGCTCTCGCTCATCTACCTGGTCTCCCAGGGCAAAGATATAGAGGGCCTTCGGTCCCTGCAGCTGCTCCAGCCGCTCCACAAACAGATCATAGTCCATGCCGAACACATCAAAGTATACACAGGTATACCCCTTTTCTTCTCCGTCTGTGTAGATCCGGAATTCCTCCGTCGCCTCCTTCAGCACGTGGGTCCCCTCCTTTACACAGAGCATGGGGATACACTTCTCCGTCAGGTCATAGTAAAGCTGGTCCCTGGATCCGGACAGTCCCACAAAGTTCGTTCTATAATAAAGAAGATTTCCCTCCAGCGGCTCATACCCGTCATAGCCTTGCAGGACATTCTGCATCCTGGGCCAGGTGACCGAGCTGCATATGCCGTTTTCCTCCGCATAGTCCAGCCACGCAGGATCTTTCTTCTCTTTCATCCCGTCAAACTGCTTTTTGGACAGGCTCTTCTCCTTACGGAAATTTTTCTCCGTCTGCTTGCTGATCTCGTTGTTGGTGCAGAGAATGAATTTTCTATTCCCGCCATGCTCTCTGTTAAATTCAAGCAGCGCCTGGCCTGTGCTTCCTGATCCCGCGAAGAAATCCAGCACAACCGCCTCCGTCTTGTCCTCCAGTCCGCCCATGGTAAAGAGGAACTTTAAAAATTCCACCGGTTTCTTCCCGTTCCGGAACTCTACGCCGCCCTCCCGGGCCACGTTGTTGAAGTCCACCTCAAAATCCAGGAAATTGGGATAGGGGAATTCCTTGACCGCGCTTCTGTTCACCGGCAGCCCCTGATAGTAGTCGCCGTTCTTCCGGTTCTTCCCCTGCTCCGGGATGGTAAAATACCGGTATCCCAGGCCGTCCGCCCCCATGTCCATGACCTTGTAGAGGAAGCCTGCCTCCGACTCAAAACGCTCGTTCAGATAGGCCATAAAAAATCTTCCAGAGGAGTTTCCCTCTTTCAGCGATCCCCGGATATTGGTCACTGAGAGCGCATCTGCGGAGGGCTTTCCCTTGATGATCTTGTACTGGTCCGGGCGGAATTTGTACACCGTCTTACTTCCCATCCGCTCTTCCTCCGGCGCATCTGTCAGCTCCTGCACACGGTACACATATTTTTCAATGGAAGAGTTGTCCTCCCTCCTTTTGCTCACCCGGAATTTGTCGGATTTCCTGTAAAAGAGCAGGAATTCTGTCACCTCATGGAAATCCTTGTCCCCCTTCAGGATCCGGTCCTCATGGCGCACCTTCACGCTGAAGGTGGTGAGGTAATTTTTCTCCTTAAAAATCCGGTCGCACAAAAGTTTGAGCACGAACAGCTCATTTTCATTGATGGAGATCAGGATACACCCGTCCTCCTTCAGCAGATCCCTTGCAAGCCGCAGCCTCTTCTCCATAAAATTCAGCCACTTGCTGTGCCGGAACCCGTCATCCGCATCCACAAAATGATCGTTGTAGACAAAGTTGTCATTCCCCGTATTGTAGGGAGGATCTATGTAGATCAGATCGATCTTCTCACTGTGGGTGTAGGTCAGAACACTGAGGCTGTGAAAATTGTCCCCCTGGATCAGCAGGTCGTTCTGGAAGGCCGGATCCCGGACAATGTCTCTCTCCGGCACCTCCTCAAGGACCGGCACCATCTCGCCGCACTGTTCCACGATCTTCTCAGGCTCCCGCTCTCTGTCCCAGGACAGCCCCAGCTTTCCGCTCTCACTCTCGTTCAGTTCATATATATATTCCCGCAGCTCCTCTGCGTCCATATTTTCCAGATTTTCTTGTCTTTTATCCATGTCTTCTCCTGTCTGCGCTGTTTTGTCTGCACTGTTTTGCCTGTGCTATTTTGTCTGTACCGGCATTCAGATGCAGCACTGTTCAATCTTTCCGATCAGGCTTTTCGTCTCCCGGATCACATCCCGCATGGTCATGATCTGCTGCATCTCCTCCTCCGAGATATCAATGATGTCCACTTGATTCAACAAATCTGATGATTCCCGCACAACCCGCTCGTACATCTGCCTCATGCGCCCGGACACCGTTCCGCTGTCCCAGTCTTCCTCCGGCGCGCCTGTATACTGATAGTGTCCTCTCTCCGGAGATATGTATCCCGGCATGTCCAGGAGCTGTTTTAACCCTCCGGCCAGGTGTCCCGAGCGATAGTCTGTGATCCCCCTGCCTGCCAGGCGCTCCTTGATCTCCCGGATCGCCAGGGGCCGGCCTTCCTGCTTCAGGATATCAGCCGTGTTTTCCCGAATTTTCGCTGTGATAGACTGGCTCATACTTCTTCCTCCTTCTTGTCCGCTTTCCGTCTGTTCTTGTCTTTTGATTCATTTTATCATATTCCATTATTTTTTCAAGTAGTTTACTGATGTTTTTTTGTTTTTGATGGAATGGATTCGTTTTTGGAAAAAACACACTTTCTTCCTCTAAAGCCTTTCCCAAATATCTCTTGTACACAAATTGATAATGTGACTTGTACATCCCTGCAAATCTTTTAATGGAGCTTCAAGCAGGGATTTAGCTTTTGAAAATGCGAACAGACAGAGCAAACATGTTGATGCCACAATCGGAATAAATGATAGTGTCAATCGGTTTTGGGGAAAATTTGAAAGCAGCTTTTGATCAGGCAAAAGCTGCTTTGATGCTAAAGGGAATCCCAGAAGATACAGCACCAGGACTATTTGTTAAAGATACTTTATGGACGGAAGATATTATCCTGGTACAACCGCAATAGCTTAAGATATGGGGTTTATATTCAAAATTGCAGGTGGCAGTATCAAGTTCTTTTACAAAAGCGAAATGCTCTTAATCCAGCTTCCTTCAGGCCGTCGGCCTTCTTATGCGAACCCCGTATAGGCATCAATCAATTCAGCAGAGACTCGGTCACCTATGAAGGTGTAGGCTCCACAAAGAAGTGGGAACGTATCGAATCCTACGGTCCGAAATTCGTGAAAAATATCGTCCAAGCTATCAGCCGCGACATCTTCTGCTATGCTATGAAGGCCCTCCGCCATTGCTTTATCGTTGGACACGTCCATGATGAACTGATCATCGAATGTAATCCCTGCGTTGACTTGAAAGCCGTCTGCGAACAGATGGGGAGAGCCCCGGACTGGATGCCGGACATCCTACTCCGAGCGGATGGATATGAGACAGATTTCTATAAAAAAGACTGACAGAAAAATAATGGCTCCCGGTTTATCGCCGGAGGCCGCTAGTCTATTAGCTGTCTTTTCCACCTCTATGATATGGAGCTTTGTCCTTCCATATTACCCCGTCTTTCGTGTGATATCGTTGTTTATGACCTGAAACATCATTTTCGGCTCTGGTCGCCTTTTCTACGATATCAGCAGCCTTGGCTGCAATATCAGTTTTCGGTGTATTCGTAGCTCCACTTCCTGAATTATGAGTCCTACTCACGCCACTTTTATTACGACTCCCTCTAACAGCTGACACTATTTTAATCGTTCCTGTAATTGCCACACCGGCTATTTCAATGGATTCTACAGGGTGATTAGCTATAAATCTCCCCATGGTTTTAATGCCTTTAATAAATCCATTCTCTTTCTTTGGACTTTTCGCAACACCTAGTATTTTTGATGCGGTTGTTGATTTTGTAGTATTTTTTCTGCATTTGCTTTTTTATTGTTTGTATCTTGATGATCGATTAGTGATGAAGCCGATTATTCTTTTCCACCTACTTTCGTTGTCTCCCCTTTATCAGTTGTCTTGTCTCCTTGGTGGTCAAAGACCTCAATCATAACAATCGGATCACACAGCTCAATAATCTTGCAAGGAACAAGCTCCTCCTCACCGAAATCATGATATTCTTTCGTAACAGGATCATAGAACCAATTTGTAGGATTTTGCCAGCTTCCCTTATGAGCTTCCAAGTGTTCATCTCTTGTAAGAAACTGAATATTATCAGGACTGCCTTGAAATTCCGTATATTCAGCAGCGCTCTTTATGTGTTGCCCTTCAAATGCCCGGCCTTGATCATCGTAGGCTTTCCCCTTGTCCGGATCAATTATGTCTTTTTGTTGTTCCTTCGTCCAATCTCTTGTACCTGTTCCTTCCAAGACTAATTGTTGTTCTCTTTCCCAGGCTTTCCTTATTGCCTTATCTCTTTCCTTTATGCTTGTTCTCGACATAGAATCACTCTCCTATCCCAAGCAAATCATAAAGGTCATTTATCAAAGCAAAGAAGTTATCATAAGTAAGTTCATCATCCAACTCTTGGCTTTCATGATCATAAATGAAGAACTTCTCTTCATTTTTCTTGAAAAGCACGGGGGCGCCAGAAGCTAATGCTCCGACAACAATAAAATTATCATCAGGTCTGTCATAATCTTCTAAATCAATAAGCGGCTTGTGTGCTACTCCACACAACTGAACTCCAGCAGGTAAATAGAGATCACCACCATCGGAGTATTGTAACCACTCCTTATATTTTTCTGGAAGCCGAACGTCGTTTTCCCTTTCAAACTTGGCAATCTGTTCCTCAGTAGCACTTTCAAGGAAAGACATCTTCCCTTGTGCTTTAATCCGACCAATAGTCTCTTTCAATTCATCAGAAATCATAGCGTCCTCCTACATCGTCACATTCAGGAGCCGTTTCAGCCCCTTCTTATTCTTCGGAACATTTCTTCCCGGTGCAATGTTCCTGAGATAATCTCCATATTCACCCATCTCGATATCCTCTAACATTGCAATGTTAAGAAGATTCTTTGCTCTCGATGATCCGGTATATAGCAGACGTCTGTTCTCAAGATTTGTCAGTGCTGACATCTGTGCATCTACAATCAGAATTACTTCAGCCTCAAGCCCCTTGAACTTGCGAATAGTGGTGAACAATATTTTTCCCGGTTCTCCTTCGCAGGACAATTCATGTCCCGCATATTTCTTTCCCTGATCAATCCATGAGCTCTCAATAGTTTTCGCAGTCAAAATTACAACATCTGAAGGATCTAATCCTGCATCCATAACACGCTTAATAAACTCGGATACAATCTTTTCTTCTTCGTCCTTTCTTGTATAAAAGCGTACCGCCGGGATTTCTCCATGAACCTCATTGTAAGTTACATTTTCCAATCCCATAATGCTACAGGAAGTCTTGAACACTTCAGCCGTATTGCGGCAGTTCTTATGTAGAACAAGTCTGCATTCAGCATCTTCAATCCACTTTGGCAGCTGATTTTTCATGATGTACTGGTTTCGATCATAAAATACATAGAAGCATCCATTCTTCTGTTTGACCAACTCATATAACCGGTTCAGGAGCCGGTCATCCAGATCCTGCCCTTCGTCCACTATGATATTTGAATATTCCCAGCTTTTCTCATCAAACACTTCTTCCAAAAAATCCTCAAATTCTTCCAGAACTTCCTCAATCGGAGAATCTGACTGGCCCATAATTTCATAGGCCAGCGAGTGAGCATTATGAAATGTTACATTGGGAATAGCATTATTCTTCTTTAACGCACCCCGAAGGAAGCTATTGAAACAAAGAAACAGCACCTGCTCGTCCTGTGCAGCCAACCTCTTTGCTTTTTCAACACCTAACACAGTTTTCCCTGTTCCAGCAAGGCCATGAATTACGGCCGTTTTCTGCTCCTCAAGGAAATCCAAAAGTGCCGCCTGTTGCCGTGTAAGCTGTATATAGGTCTCTTCCATTTCTTCAATCTTGTTCTTTAATCTCGGCACAACATGGAAGTGCGGACACAGAACATTTATTACCTTCTGAAGCTGAGCCTGATCCAGGCTAACCTGCCGGTATTTTTCAGCCCAATATGCAAATGCATCATTTATAGCTTTCTCCGCATTTTCAAGGCTTAACCTATCCAGAGTGATTTCCTTCGGGGATTCTGGCGGAAGCGTCGCCTCCTCGCTAATATCTATTGACGGAAACCATACTCCATAACACATCATAGGAATCCGAAAATCCCGTATTCCTTGATTTAACCTGTCAAGAAGCTCAAACTGGCTTTTTCTCGCCTGTACATATGGCTCGATGCGTTTAGACTGACCACTCTTTGTATTCGTCTGAATCCACTCGCCATTCTTATATTCTATCTCACCGGATTTTACCTCGATAACAAAGATCCCCTTAGCCGGATGTACAATAACAAAATCAGCTTCACCTACTGTCCGCTTCTCGTTTATCCCAACCCAACTTAAAGAATAGAAAACCGTATACTGATCACTCAGCGTTCTAAGTGCCTCATATACCTTCATTTCTCCATAACTGTTATTAAATTCTTCTGGCTTAACGCTTGGAATGAATACTGCCATAGCGCACCCTCCTATATGTCAAGAGCCTTCTTTATCAACTGCTCTGCCTTCTGTCCGGACTCAATTCCAGCAACAAAACTTTCAAACGCAGCAACTCTCGCTTCCTTTTTCGCTGCCTGATCATCCAGGATTTTCTTTGCAAGCTCTTCAGTCAGTTCTTCCTTTACGGTATAAAAAAGTGCTTTGCTCGGAGCCAGCTTCATACGAAGATCCCCTTTAACGCACTTCTTCCATAATTCCAATGTAATCGTATTAATATTCTTATCCGACTTCTTAGCAATAATTTTCATCAACCCAGACTTAGAATATTTCGCTAATTCATCCAAATATGCTTTTCCGGAAGATGTTACCCCTTCAAAGCATTTTATTGTCTGTACCCCCTTTGCCACGATTGAAATGACGCCATAATCCATAAGCAAAGCAAACGCAGTACGCTGTTCCTCTGTCATAGTCTCATAGGAGACATGGTCAAAAGATTTCCCCTCACTGAGCTTACGATCTTCCCATTCGTTATTCAGAGTCGTCTCCGTACACAAGGTCCGGTTTAACAGCATTCTCCGTCCGCGTTTTGACTGATTCGTATATAACAAATAGCCATATGCCGGCTGTCCGTCACGACCTCCCCGGCCTACTTCCTGATAATACTGCTCAACTGTTTCAGAAATCAGATAATTGACTACAACTCGGATATCGCCGATATCTACACCCATTCCAAAAGCAGATGTAGCAAATACGATCTTAATACTTCCGTCAGTAAATCCACGCATAACCGCATTCTTATCGCCATCTCCCATATCGGAATCAAAGTAAGCTACACCTTCGTAAACATCCTTATACTTTTCATACAGCATTCTTGTTGTACCTTTGTTTCCTCTTTTCCGATGTACAAAAACAAGAATCTTTTCTCCCGGATGATTCTCGATAATCTTCTCCAGTTCATCATCCTTTGTCTCTTCTTTACCATCCTTAAGGTTTATGATCTCCAAGTGAAGATTTTCTCTCCAAAGGTTTTCGCCTTTGATTAGCTTCGTAATCTTAAACTCATTGCATATCTGTTCTTGCTGCTTTTCATTCAGCGTTGCCGTTAAGCATAGCATTCGTGGCCAATCATTCCCGAAAATCCTGTCCATAAACAACGGAATATTTCTATATGCCGGACGGAAGCCTTCACCCCATTGAGAAACGCAGTGCACTTCATCCACGACCACCAAACCAATGTCGTCTTTCCGCAGACTAAGCATATATTCCAGATAGCCGTCGTTGGAAATCCTCTCCGGCGAAGCGAAAATGAACTTCGGAAGAACCCCATTCGCCATATCGGTAATGGTTCTGAACTGTTTCCTGTAATCCATCCCAGCAAAGTTCACAGATTGAAGCCCCACCCCCGTCAACTGCTTGCACTGTTGACTCATAAGTGCAACAAGCGGCGATATCACAAGCGTTGCTTTACCAAGCGACAAACCCGCCACCTGATAGATCAGGGATTTCCCCCCGCCTGTCGGCATTAAGCAAAGAATCTTTTCACCATCAATCAGAGCATCAATCGTCGGCTCCTGGACGTCGTGAAAGTCTTCTATCTTTGGAAAATATTTTTTTAATATCTCTCTTTTATCCATACTTACCAAATCGTTGTAAACTTCAACAGATCATCATTACCGCAGAGAGTAGCAATGTCGGAACGATGAATCGAAGTTACATAGTTATAAAAATCATTTGTCAACAGATATCTATAACCACTCGGAAACTCCTTATGGAATCTCGTCTTAATCTTTTCCTCCAAAAATCTGAAAATCCTGAGCGTATAAAGCCCAAATGTTTCATAAGGAAAATAATAATTGTGCTCAGTCTCAATAATGCTGGTCTTTGAATAGAAATCATCCTTGACCATCAGGAACTCCGAACTGTCTGACGGCATATTGACGCCCCTGCCCTGTCCGGTCAGAAAATGTAAAGAATAAACGCCTGCTTTATAATTTCCCGGAAACACACGTGGATACATATGGTTCAGTATATTTGAAACGATACCAAAGCCAAGGACTCCACTCTGATAACAGGCATCCTCACTCATTTGAGCGAACCCGATATCATCAATGGCGTCAACCTCAGCAAGTGAATCCTCATCCATTTCTTCATCATATTCAATGGCGAAATTCAGCATATTATAGAACGTATCGTATAGCTGCTGACTCTTGCAACCATAGAATTTCTTTTTCCATTCTCCTAAAGCTTCTGACTTGCTCTGCAGAGTCTTACGGATAACGTCACAATCTTTTTTCAAAGTAACCGCCTTGAAACCCTCCGTATCCTCAGCATATTCCTCTTCCATAAGCTCCATATCAAAGATCTCAAAATACTTATCATGGGCTTTATCATTCTTCCTAATCATTTCCGCAAGGAGCGCTGAAAAACTGTCGCCAGGTGAAGGTAAATCCTTATAATGGGAGACGCCTTCTAAATAATTGTTTGCGTACTCTTCCAAGCGTGGCTGCATTACTTCCCACACTTCTTCCATATGCTCCTGATCAGAGAGAAGCTCAAATTCCCTCTTCCCTATTGTGCTGTCGATCTGGCTGCTGATCATGGCTGTGTACCTCCCATTTATAATTCTTTGGTTTTACCTTTGACACTACATATGTTATTCTGCCGTAGAACTTCCAAACAGCGGATATCCGTTCGTTTCCAATATCGCATTCACATCGTAAATGCTTAATTCCGCACACGATCTCAAAGTACAGCGATAAGCGTTATTCTCCGATGACATACATTTTTAGCTAAAGTCTGTCTTGCTTAAAAGCATCTCTGCTTCCGGAATAGTCAGCTTCAGACCATAGCATAATCCCAGAACCGTTTGTTTCGTTGTTGCATACTCAGACGAATCCATCCCAACACGAAGCTTGTCGCAGCTCACCCATAGCGATGCATATAGTTGCGTTTTCTTGACGGCTATTTGCTTTTTCTCCTTAGATTGGCATTGGTTTTCGATTCTATTGCGGCATTAATCAATAGCACTTTTTCCGCTCTTTACCCACTCATCAAGTTCGGACACTTTGAACTTCCACTGTTTGCCGATCTTGTTAGCAGGTATACCATCTTTTTTGTTCCGAATCCACCCGCGAAGTGTTACGGGCTTAATACCCAGATACTCAGCAGCTTCTTCGATGCTTATCCATTTATCGTTAATGTTATCAGTCATCTCTTCTTCCTCGCTCCGCTCCAAATAGACACAATAAACCATCGTTAGTATAGCTCAGCTCCGCAGATTTTTCAAGCAATTTGTTGTTATTTATTTATATTTATCTATCATTTTCCTCTATTTGTGAGTGCAAATAATTTTTCACAAACTTATTACACAAACCGGACACGCCTATGTCCGCTCTATCCCTTTGGGCTCAACCTTCTCTCACATTAATGTCGCCATTTCTTGCTCTTTCAGACGAAAAATAGGGCATGCCTGTTTCTAGGGTTTTTGTTTCGATATTTGCCATAATACACCTGAGCATGGGAAATATGTCTCTTTGCCGGATTCTGGCGTTCCCTGATCAAGAACGATCCTATCCGAACCAGCAAAGCACATACACCATAACCAGCCTAATAGGACAGCTGGCTATTGCAAACCAGGAGGAATCCGAAATGAATAGCCAGCTATTAAAAGTACTCAAAAATGAATATCACCATACGGATCCCCTCCATTTCGTGATTGTCATTGATTGTCGTCGCCATCCAAGATCACGTGAGTCAGATCATAGCCCCCTTAATGCGAAAAGAGCCGCTAATGCTTGTTTGCATCAGCAGCTCTCTTTAAGTTCGATATTTTATTCTGAGGCTTTGTTTTTCTTCTGTTCGTCCTTGATACGATAATAGTCTTCCAGATCCACATCGACCCTGACTTTCGTATCCGGTTTTCGGTTGCTCAAGAGGCACACCGTCTCCACATGCACCGTATGCGGAAACATATCCACAGCCTTCACCCTCTTGATCTCATACCCGCTCTCCCGCAGATACTTCACGTCCCGGGCCAGCGTGGCAGGATCGCAGCTCACATACACGATCCGCTCCGGCTGCATCTTCACCATGGTCTCCAGCACGGCCTGCTCGCAGCCCTTTCTTGGCGGATCCACCACGATCACATCTGCGCGGATACCTTCTTTTTCATACAGGTCGGGCAGCACTTCCTCCGCTTTTCCCACGTGAAATCTGGCGTTTTCGATGCCATTGGCTGCGGCATTATTTTTTGCATCTTCGATAGCCTGGGGAACAATCTCCACCCCGTACACCTGTCCTGCCTCCCTGGCAAGGAAAAGGGAAATCGTTCCGATGCCGCAGTACAGATCCCACACGGTCTCTTTTCCTGTAAGCCCTGCAAATTCCAGAGCGGCGCCGTACAGCTTTTCTGTCTGCACCGGGTTGACCTGGAAAAAAGAGAGGGGCGAAATGTGGAATTTCACAGGACCGATATAGTCGGTGATGTAACTCTGTCCCCAGATGGTCCGGATCTCGTTTCCCATGATCACATTGGTCTTCTCTCTATTGATGCTGCATGTGATGCTTGTCATGCCCGGTATCTGTGACAGCCGCTCGGCCAGCACGTCGCTGCGAGGAATACTTTCCCCGTTAATAACAAGGCAGACCATCAGCTCCCCTGTGGTAAATCCTTTTCGGATCAGCACATGGCGGACCAGCCCGGCGTGCGCCTCCTCGTCATATGGCGAAATGCTGTGTTCTTCCATGAAAGCAAGGATCTTCTCCAGGACCGCCTGGTTTTCTTCCGCTCCCAGGGCGCAGTCCATGTCCGGCACCGGGATGATCTGGTGGGTCCTGCCTGCGTAGAAGCCCGCTGTCAGTCTGCCCTCCCGGTCACGGCCGACAGGGTACTGGGCTTTGTTGCGGTAGCGGAAGGGCTCGTCCATGCCGATGATCCCTCCCATAGCGCTCTCCAGGATCTCCCGGGGCACGCCTCCCAGCCGCAGAAGATTATTCTCCACCTTGTCCTTTTTAAAGGCAAGCTGCTGCCTGTAATCCATCTCCTGGATCTGACACCCGCCGCATCTGCGGGCCTCGCGGCACCTTGCATTTTGACGGGCAGGTGAGGGCGTAAGAATATTCATTAATCTTGCATACCCGTAGTTCTTCTTCATCTTCATGATCTTCGCTTCCACCAGGTCTCCGATAATCGCATCCTTAATAAAAAGAGCGCATCCATCCACCTTGCCGATACCCTCTCCGCCTGTGCCCATATCCTCTATCTGCACTGTCACCAAATCATTTTTCTGCATAAACATTCCCCTTTGTGTCACTTTTACACACCATTTATATGAATTTGGGACGTAACACTTTTGAACTTTGTTACGTCCCCAAATACATTTTATACAATTTACATCTCTGTCCGCCGCAGGTTTGTCTCGAACAGCCGGTTATACCCCAGCCACTCCCTGTTGCCCTGTTTATCCTTGAAGATCTCTGTCAGTGTCTGCATCTTGGCGTCCGTGCAGTCCGCGAAGTTGAGGGCCATGGCCTCGGCCAGGGCCGGTTTCTTCGGGGAGCCGTACTCCAGCTCGCCGTGGTGGGCGATGACACAGTGTTTCAGCTCGCTGGCCAGCACCTCCGGGAAATCCGGGATCGTGCGGATGGCGTCGCTGATCATCTCAACACCGATGACAATGTGTCCCAGAAGCTGGCCGTCATCTGTGTAATCATTGGCCGGGAAGGGAGACAGCTCCCTGATCTTCCCGATGTCGTGGCACATGGCCGCTGTGTAGAGCAGATCCCGGTTCAGGATGGGATAAGCCCCTGCCATGTACTCACAGAACCGCACCACGCTTAAGGTGTGCTCCAGAAGTCCTCCGGCAAAGCCGTGGTGAACGGTCTTGGCTGCTGAGTGGTTTTTAAATTTCTTGATAAATTCCGGATCGTTTTCAAAGTAGTATTCTATGATCTTCCGAAGGTACGGGTTTTTCACCTGGCGCCCGTAAGATAAAAGCTCCTGGTACATGGCCTCCGGGTCTTTCTCTGTGGAGGGCATGTAGTCTGCCGGGTTGTACTCGTCCTCATAGGCCTTGCGGATCTGCTTGATATTCAGCTGCAGCGCGTTGTTGTAGCTGATGATCTCGCCGTACACCTCGATGAAATCCATCTCATCATAATCTGCGATGCCGCTGGAATTGGGATCCCAGACCTTGCCGTCCAGAGTACCTGTCTTGTCCTGGAGGATCAGATTGTCGTATGGTTTGCCGTTTCTTGTCTCCGCGGAACGTTTTCCCTTGCACAGGTAAATGTTCCTGATCGTCTCTCCCTCACAGAGAGTGTTGATATATCTCATATAAAATGCCTCTTTCTAATTATTTTTCTATTCTCTGCTGCCCACAGTCACCCGGAAGGTGATGTCCACATAGCCTCCGGTTCCCTGGCGCTGTCCTTTCATGCGGATCTCGTCGCCTGCTTCCTGCTGCATCAGGGCGCTGTTGTAGCCGGACAGGGTGGTCACCTGGGTGCCTGCCACTTCCGTGATCACATCGCCGCTCTGGATCCCTGCCGCCATGGCCGGCGAGTCTGTGCTCACCTCCTGCACATACACCCCTGACGGAATGCCCTGGCCGGCAGTCAGCTCCTCCGTTACCGTCACACCGTGGATGCCGATGTAGGGTACAGCCTGGCCGTTGGACAAAAATTCCAGCGCCTCCTTCAGGTCTGAAATGCCGTAGGCCGCCACAGGCCCGGACTCTCCATCCTCGTAAAGGCGCTCCTGGTCGATCAGGCCGACGATCTGTCCGTCTGTGTTGACAAGGATCCCGGTGCCGCTGCTGCTGCCTCCGATATCCGTGCAAAGAAGGCTGTACTCTCCGTCCGCCCGGCTGACCACCTCCCGGGCAGATGAGATCACGCCAAAGCCCATGCCTCCATAATACCCGAAGGGACTGCCTATGGCAATGACGAGGTCTCCCTTGGAAATGCCGCCCGAACTGCCCAGCACCGCTGTCTGGATCTGGTTCCAGGCCGTGTCTGACAGAGCGTTTTTGTCAATGGCGTAGACGGCAATGCCAAGGTTGGCATCCCTCTTTTTCACGCTGACGCTGTAGGAATTGCCGTCCGCAAGACGTGCCTGCAGGGAGCCTCCCTCCGGCACATCCAGCTCCTTGGCGGCCACCAGCAGCTCCACGCCATTGTCCTCAAAGATAGCCCCCGCCACACTGTTCTCATCCACAAGTGCCTGCTCCTGCCCCGCAGGCTGCGAAATCTGGACAGATATCTCTACCATGCTCCTGTTCACTGTATTGGCCACGTTCACAAGAGCCCGGTTCAGTTCCTCGTAATCATCCACCGTAAGAGCAGGTGAAGTCTCCTCCTGCTGTCCTTCCTCTCCTTCCTGCGTCTCCTCTTCCTCCTCCGGGATGGTGATCTTCTCGGGATTGCTGGAAAACCGGTTCTCCACCCATGGTCTGAGGGCATAAAATCCCAGACAGGCCGCAAGTCCGAATATCAGACCCAGGCCCGCATATTTCAAGACTGTATTGCGGATCTTCCTGTATCCGCCATTCTCATCCTTGATGGTTTCCTGCATAAAGGAAAATTCTTCTTTCTTTTCTCCTTCGTTTTCCTCTCTGCTCTCTTCAGGATTTTCATGATATTCCATGACCCATCTTCTCCTTGTGCAATCCTTGTTTTAGTATACAATATCCCCCCGCAATGTTCAATAATTATCCTTTTCTTTCCCCTGTAAATGGAGTATAATAACCACATCGCGGATGCCATGTCTGCGACCCATAAAATTATACAGGTGAACGTACATGAATCATAAAACACTGACAAAACTGGAATTCGACAAGATCGTGGACCTTCTCACCGCCCAGGCCACCTGCCCGGGGGGCGTCCGGTCCTGCCGCTCTTTAAAACCATACACAGATATCAACAAGATCGAGACCGCCCAGGAGCAGACCCAGGCCGCCTTTTCACGGATCGTGAAAAAAGGCCGCCTTTCTTTTTCCGGCTGTGATCCGGTCAGCGACTCCCTGAAACGCCTGGAGATCGGCGGCACCTTAGGGGCCGGAGAGCTCCTTAGGATCTGCAAAGTCTTAAAAGCCGCCGGCCGGGCCAAGGCTTACGGACGCCACGAGACAGTGGACGAGACCGCCGACTGCCTGGATGTCTACTTCGATCAGATCGAGCCCCTCACCAGACTGGCAACTGAGATCGACCGCTGCATCATCAGCGAAGAGGAGATCAGCGACGAAGCCAGCCCGGGGCTGAAGCACATCCGCCGGCAGATCAGCCTGGCGGGAGACAAGATCCACTCCACCCTGACCTCCCTTGTGAACGGGCCTTTGCGCAGCTATCTGCAGGACGCCCTCATCACCATGAGGGGGGACAGGTACTGCATCCCCGTGAAGGCAGAGTACAGAAGCCAGGTGCCGGGCATGATACACGACCAGTCCTCCACCGGCTCCACCCTGTTCATTGAGCCCATGTCCATTGTCAAGCTGAACAATGACCTGAAGGAGCTTTACGGGAAAGAGCAGGAGGAGATCCAGGTCATCCTGGCGGACTTGAGCAATGAGACCGCCCAGTATGTGGACGCTATCCGGGCCGACTACAAGGCCATGACAGAGCTGGATTTCATCTTTGCAAGGGGCGCTCTTTCCCTCTCCATGAACGCCAGCCGCCCTCTCTTTAATAATGAAAGGAGAATACGGATCCGCCAGGGGCGCCACCCCCTTCTGGACCAGAAAAAGGTTGTCCCCATCTCCCTGACACTGGGGGAGGACTTTGACCTTCTCATCATCACAGGTCCCAACACCGGTGGAAAGACGGTCTCTTTGAAGACTGTAGGCCTCTTCACCCTGATGGGGCAGGCAGGCCTCCACATCCCCGCCCTGGACCGCTCCGAGCTGGGAGTATTTACAAATGTATTCGCAGATATCGGAGACGAGCAGAGTATTGAGCAGAGTCTCAGCACTTTCTCCTCCCACATGACAAATATTGTATCCTTTTTGAAACATATCACTCCGGACAGCCTGGTTCTCTTCGACGAGCTGGGCGCCGGCACGGACCCCACCGAGGGAGCCGCCCTGGCCATCGCCATCCTGGAGCACCTTCACCGGCAGGGGATCCGCACCATGGCCACCACCCACTACAGCGAGCTGAAAGTCTTCGCCCTCTCCACCGAGGGAGTGGAAAATGCCTCCTGCGAGTTTGACGTGGCTACGCTGCGCCCCACCTACCGTCTCCTCATCGGCATTCCCGGCAAGAGCAACGCCTTTGCCATCTCCAGCAGGCTGGGGCTTCCGGACTATATCATCGATGAGGCCAGAAAGCATCTCTCCGACCAGGAGGAGTCCTTTGAAGATCTGCTGACCAATCTGGAGCAGAGCCGCCGCATCATTGACAGGGAAAAAGAGGAGATCAGCGCCTACAGGCGGGAGCTGGAGAAGATGAAGAGCGAGACCGCGGCAAGACAGGCCAAACTGGATGCCCAGCGGGACCGCATCCTGGAGGAGGCAAATGACAAGGCCCGGGCTATCCTGGAAGAGGCCAAGGAAATGGCCGACGAGACCATGAAAAACTTCCGGAAGTTCGGGAAAGAGAACATCTCCGCCTCGGAGATGGAAAAAGAAAGAGAGCGGCTCCGCAAGAAGATCGCCTCCACCGGCTCCGGCAAGAAGCTGGCAGCGCCAAAGCCGAAGAAACAGCACAAACCCGGCGATTTTAAGCTGGGCGAGTCCGTCCGCGTCCTGAGTCTGAACCTGAACGGCACTGTCACATCCCTCCCCGACGCAAAAGGAAATGTAAACGTACAGATGGGCATCCTCAACTCCCAGGTCAACATCTCTGATCTGGAGATCATCGAAGAACAGCCCGTGTACACAGCTGCCAAGAATCTGCGGCGCACCTCCCAGGGTAAGATGAAGATGGGAAAATCCCTGTCCGTCAGCCCGGAGATCAACCTTCTGGGCAAGACAGTGGACGAGGCCGTGGCAGAGCTGGACAAATATCTGGACGACGCCTACCTGGCCCACATCAGCCCGGTGCGCATCGTCCACGGAAAGGGCACAGGCGCTCTCCGCAACGGCATCCACAAGTACCTGCGCAGGCAGAAGCACGTCAAGGACTTCCACCTGGCTGCCTTCGGCGAGGGCGATGCAGGTGTCACCATTGTGGAATTCAAATAGGCAAGGGGGATATTTATGGTAAATAAACAAAAAATACTGATCGTAGATGACGATGAAAATATTGCAGAGCTGATCTCTCTGTATCTGACAAAAGAGTGCTTTGACACCATGATCGTTCACGACGGAGAGGAGGCGCTGAAAGCTTTTGACCAGTACCATCCCAGCCTCATTCTCCTGGATCTGATGCTGCCCGGCATCGACGGCTACCAGGTGTGCCGGGAGATCCGCAGCCGTTCCCAGACCCCCATCATCATGCTCTCCGCCAAGGGCGAAGTGTTTGACAAGGTGCTGGGGCTGGAACTGGGGGCAGACGATTATATTATGAAGCCTTTTGACTCCAAGGAAATGGTGGCCCGGGTCAGGGCTGTCCTGCGCCGCTACCAGCCCGTCCGCCAGGAGGCGCCGGTGGAAGACAGGGGAAAATGCGTGGAGTACCCGGGCATTGTCATCAACCTGACCAACTATTCTGTGCTCCTGGACGGAAAAAATGTGGACATGCCGCCAAAGGAGCTGGAACTTCTCTACTTTCTTGCCTCCTCCCCCAACCAGGTCTTCACAAGGGAGCAGCTCCTGGACCAGATCTGGGGCTACGAGTACATCGGCGACACACGGACTGTGGACGTACACATCAAACGTCTCCGGGAGAAGATCAAGGATCATCCCTCCTGGTCTCTTGCCACCGTGTGGGGCATCGGTTATAAATTCGAGGTAAAATAATGCTTTTCTCGCGAAAAAAGACAGGAAAAAATAATCTGCCGCTGAACAGCACCCTTTATCTGAAGTTCATCCTTGTCTACATCATCCTGGGGTTCTTAAGCCTGTTCACCGCGGCCACCCTGGCCTCCGGCTTCACATACAGCAATCTGAAGTCCTCGGAGGCGGACCGCCTCTACGCAGAGGCAACCGCCATGGCAAACGACTACCTGCCCGGGTACTTCAGCGGGCTGCTGTCAGGCTCCGAGGTGAAAATGCAGCTGAACGGCCTCTCCTCCTATGCGGATGCCGCCGTCTGGCTGGTGGACAGAGAGGGGAATATCCTGCTCTCCTCCCGTCCGGACAGCTATCCTTCGGCCCCGTCCCAGATCCAGGACTTCGATCCTGCCGAGAGCGGCAGCGCCACCTACCAGGAGGGGGACTATCACGGCTATTTTGAGGAGGATGTACTCACCGTCAGCGCGCCGGTGATCCAGGGCTTTTCCACCAAGGGCTATCTGCTGATCCACAAGGAAGTGTCGGATCTGGCAGACTTCCGGAACACTCTGATGCAGGCCGTCTACGCCACGGTGATCATCATTTATCTGCTCTCCTTCATTGTGCTGCTGGCCTTCCAGTTTCTGGTGTACCGGCCTCTGCGCAGGATCACGGAGGCTGCCACCCAGTACGCCTCCGGCAACCTGGAGTATGAGATCCCGGTGACCACCCAGGACGAGATAGGATACCTCTCCGCCTCCCTGAACTACATGTCCGCCCAGCTGCGGGATATGGAGGACTACCAGAAAAAATTCGTGGCAAATGTATCCCACGACTTCCGCTCTCCCCTCACTTCCATCAAAGGCTATGTGGAGGCTATGACGGACGGCACCATCCCGCCGGAAATGCAGCAGAAATATCTGAATATCATCCTCTTTGAAACAGAGCGCCTGACAGATCTGACCCAGGATCTGCTGACCCTGAACGAGTTCGACACAAAGGACATTCTCCTGAACAAGGAAGTCTTCGACATACACGAAGTCATCAAGAACACCGCAGCCACATTTGAAGTCATCTGCACAAAGAGAAAGATCTCCATTGAGCTCCTTCTGGCTGCCAGACATCTGAACGTATATGCGGACCGGAAAAAGATCCAGCAGGTTCTCTACAATCTGATCGACAATGCCATCAAGTTCAGCGATTCGGACTCCAGCATCACCGTGGAGACCACAGACCGGGGCGACAAGGTCTACATCTCCGTCAAGGACTACGGCATCGGCATCCCCAGGGACTCCCTGAACAAGATCTGGGAGCGCTTCTACAAGACAGACGCCTCCAGGGGGAAGGACAAGAAGGGCACCGGCCTGGGCCTGTCCATTGTCAGGGAGGCCATCCAGGCACATGGGGAAAATATCAATGTCATCAGCACCGAGGGGGTGGGGACCGAGTTCATCTTCTCCCTGCCCAAAAAAGGCAGTTAGCTTTGTATAAATGGTACGAAAAAGGAGGGCCACATTTCCTTGAGGCCGGCTCCGGGGTTCGAGCCTGCATGACAGTCTCTCACCCCTCCCGCCGGAATATCCTCTTCGGAAATGTGGCCCTCCTTTTTCTGTTTGTATGCAAAGCTATTCTTTTCTCCTGCACGCAGGATAGAGGATCTCTAATACAGCATGGCGGCCACTTCCGGGTCCTCCATGTTGTCCGCTGTGGTCCATATGTAGCCGGAATCCACCTCCGCCTCATTTCCAATCTCCAGAATGGCTCTCGAGCAGGCTACCACTGTGGCGTAGCCCATGCCGTAAGGATTCTGGGCGATAAGCCCTTCCACCAGACCGTCCTCCAGCGCCTGGGCCTCTTCCTCTGTAGCGTCAAATCCCACAATGCTCATATCTTCTTTCTCCAGCCGCTGGGTGTTCTCCACAGCCGCCATGACTGCCTCTCCGCTTGTGCCGTAGATGGCTGTGGCATCCGGATTTTTCGCAAAGATATAGTCCATGGCCTCCTCATCGGAGATGTCCTCTGCAGCGACGCGGTTTCCCTCGTCCTCTATGGGCGCTGCCTCCTGCCCTTCCCTGGCGTAGGTTCCCCCGTTGATCTCGTCTGCGATGGTCTGTTTCAGCTCTTCCAGCTCATCCAGATAGTAGGTGTTTCCCACGGTGATCCCAGGATGATCTGTCTGCATCTTCTGGGCAAAGCCGTCCACTCTCTCCTGGGTGGTCAGGGACCTGGAGTCGTGGGCAAAAATCAGGACTTTCCCTTTATCTCCCATAGTCTCAGCCAGGTGGTCTGCCGCCTCCGCTCCGGCTGCGTCATTGTCCGTGCTGATCTTGGCCATCACGTTCTGGTAATTGCTCAGAGAGTCGTATGTCACCACAGAAATACCGTTCTCAGCAGCCAGATCAAACTGCACATCCCCGGACTGGGAGTCTATAATGGAGATGCCCACGGCCTGGGGATACCGGGCCAGCTCCTCGTCCAGAATATTCACCTGCTCATCCACATCGCCCGCCTCAGAGGGGCCGCTGTACACCATCCGCACCCGGTCCTCCCCTTTATATCCCAGGGCCTCATTGATATCAGAGACAGCCTTCTCAGCCCCCTCTTTCACCTTGTCCCAGAAATCGCCTCCGGAAGCTTTTCCAATGACAGATATATAGGTACCCGCCTCCAGATTCAGTCCTTCCACATTCCCGTAGGCCGAAGGGTCCAGAGCCTCCAGGCGTACCTTCTCCTCGTCCACCTTCTCCTCTGTCCTGTTGACGGTCGTCGTCTGTTCCTCCCCGTCATTGATCTTTGTCTGACCGCACCCTGCCAGCGCTACAGCCGCACTGGCCAGAAGTGCCGAAATTCTCCATAAGCTTCTCATTTTCTCAACACTCCACATCTTTGAAAAATTGACTACAAACACTATACACCAAAATATTGAAAAAATGTTGAAAAATTTCTTAAATTTAGCCCATGCCGGGAACTCGTGTATAATTTTTATCATTTTTTGTATACTGTATACAAATAAATACAATCCATCTATTGACTAAATGATACCCGTTCTCATATAATAAGGGCACAACGGATTACCACTGTTACTATTTCACTTTAGAGGAGGATCATACATGGAAAAAAATTGGATCGCAGAGAGCTGGGACGGTTTCCGTCCGGGCAGATGGAACCGCACTTCCGTAAATGTGCGCGATTTTATTCAGAATAACTACACACCCTACGAGGGAGATGACTCTTTCCTTACTGGCCCCACAGAGGCCACCAGAAAGCTCTGGGACCAGGTCATGGAACTCTCAAAGAAAGAGCGTGAGGCAGGCGGCGTCCTGGACATGGACACAAAGATCGTCTCCGGCATCACCTCCCACGGCCCCGGCTACCTGAACAAGGATCTGGAGCAGATCGTGGGCTTCCAGACAGACAAACCTTTCAAGCGCTCCCTGCAGCCTTTCGGCGGCATCCGCATGGCCCAGAACGCCTGCCACGAAAATGGCTACGAAGTGGACCCGGAAGTGGTGGAGATCTTCACAAAATACAGGAAGACCCACAACCAGGGTGTGTTTGACGTGTACACTCCCGAGATGCGTCTGGCGAGAAAATCAGCCATCATCACCGGTCTTCCGGACGCCTACGGCAGAGGCCGCATCATCGGCGACTACCGCCGGGTAGCCCTGTATGGAACAGACTGGCTCATTGAGGACAAAAAGCAGCAGCTCGCCACCTCCCTGGTCCGCATGACCGGCGACAACATCCGCCTGCGGGAAGAGCTGGCCGAGCAGATCCGGGCCCTGGGCGAGCTGAAAGAACTGGGAGACATCTACGGATTTGACATCAGCAAGCCGGCAAAGAACGCAAAGGAGGCCATCCAGTGGCTCTACTTCGGCTATCTGGCAGCTGTCAAGGAGCAGAATGGCGCCGCTATGAGTCTTGGCCGTACTTCCACCTTCCTGGACATCTATATCCAGAGAGATCTGGACAGAGGCCTTATCACAGAGGAGCAGGCACAGGAGTATATCGACCACTTCATCATGAAGCTGCGCCTTGTCAAATTCGCCCGCACACCGGAGTATAATTCCCTCTTCTCCGGGGATCCTACCTGGGTAACAGAGTCCATCGGAGGCGTGGGCATCGACGGGCGTCCGCTGGTGACAAGGACTTCTTTCCGCTACCTCCACACCCTGGACAACCTGGGCACCGCACCGGAGCCGAACCTGACTGTCCTGTGGTCCACAAGACTTCCCAGGACCTTCAAGGAGTACTGCGCAAAGATGTCCATCAAGACTTCCTCCATCCAGTACGAGAACGACGATCTGATGCGTGCTACCCACGGCGACGACTACGCCATTGCATGCTGCGTTTCCTCCATGCGGGTGGGCAAGGAGATGCAGTTCTTCGGCGCCCGCGCCAACCTGGCAAAATGCCTTCTCTACGCCATCAACGGCGGTGTGGACGAGCGCATGAAAGTGCAGATAGGCCCCAGATACCGCCCGGTGGACACCGAATATCTGGAGTACGACGATGTAATGCAGAAATTTGACGACATGATGGAGTGGCTGGCAGGTCTCTATGTGAACACCCTGAACGTCATCCACTACATGCACGACAAATACTGCTATGAGAAACTGCAGATGGCCCTCCACGACCGGGAGGTAAAACGGTACTTCGCCACCGGCATCGCAGGTCTCTCTGTGGTGGCCGACTCCCTGTCCGCCATCAAGTACGCCAAGGTAAAACCCATCCGGGACGAGGACGGCCTTGTAGTGGACTACGAGGTGGAGGGAGATTTCCCCAAATACGGAAACAACGACGACAGAGTAGATGAGATCGCTGTGGAGATCGTCCGCACATTCATGGACAAGATCCGCAAGCACCACACCTACCGCCACTCCATCCCCACCATGTCCATCCTGACCATCACCTCCAACGTAGTGTACGGCAAGAAGACAGGAAACACACCGGACGGAAGAAAGCAGGGCGAGCCTCTGGCTCCCGGCGCCAACCCCATGCACAGACGTGACACCCACGGCGCTCTCGCCTCCCTGGCATCTGTGGCAAAGATCCCCTTCCGCCACGCCCAGGACGGCATTTCCAACACCTTCTCCATCATTCCGGGGGCTCTTGGAAAAGACGACCGCATCTTCGCCGGCGACCTGGATATAGACAGGCTGGAAGACGAATGCGCCAACATGGCATGCAACATCCCCAACATTGAGGAGAGCATTGACAGAGAATAACAGACAGTACAATTAAGAAAGGAGAGTAACATTATGGCAGTAAATCAGCAGCAGGTAGACAATCTTGTGACAATGTTAGACGGTTATGTGGAGCAGGGAGGACACCATCTGAACGTAAATGTGTTCACCCGCGAGACCCTTCTGGACGCCCAGAAGCACCCGGAAAAATATCCCCAGCTCACCGTGCGTGTGTCCGGGTACGCGGTCAACTTCAATAAGCTGACAAAGGAACAGCAGGACGATGTCATCTCACGTACCTTCCATGAGGGAATGTAAAGGATATATCCACTCCATCGAGAGCTGCGGCACGGTGGACGGCCCCGGCATACGCTATGTCGTATTTTTCCAGGGCTGTCCCATGCGGTGCCGGTACTGTCACAACCCGGACACCTGGGAGTACGGGAAGGGAACCCTCATGAGCGTCCATGAGGTCCTGGAGGGGTTTTATTCCAATCTCCCCTTCTACCGCAACGGCGGCGTGACAGTGACAGGAGGAGAACCCATGATGCAGATGGACTTTCTCATCGAACTGTTCCGGGATCTGAAACGAAATCATATCCATACCTGCATCGACTCTTCGGGGATCATGTTCAATCCCCACAACGAGCGGTTTATGACACAGCTTGCAGAACTTTTAGCTCTGACAGACCTGGTACTGCTGGATATCAAGCACATATCCGACGTAAAGCACCAGAGCCTGACCGGCCATTCCAACCGCCAGATCCTGGCATTTGCCCGGCATCTGGACGAGCAGGGCATCCCCGTGTGGATCCGCCATGTGGTGGTCCCCGGCATCACGCTCTATCGGGAGTATCTGGAAGGTCTGGGCACCTTCATGGCCTCCCTGCACAATGTGCAGGCTCTGGACGTGCTCCCCTACCACACACTGGGTAAGGTAAAGTATGAAAAGCTGGGCCTTCCCTATCCCCTGGAGGGAACCCGTGAAGCCACAAAGGAGGAGGCCGCCGCTGCCCGCCAGATCATCCTGGCGGCGTACAAAAAGGCAAAATTGTGCTAAATTTAGAACATCACTAAGTCTTGTATATTTGCAGCTTTTGTATTATTATATGTATAAATAACGACAATAGTCAAAGGAGGAATATATCATGGCACATGTAATTAGTGATGAGTGCGTAAGCTGTGGCGCTTGCGAAGCTGAATGTCCAGTAGGAGCTATCTCTCAGGGAGCAGATCACTATGAGATCGATGCAGACGCTTGTGTAGACTGCGGCGCTTGCGCAGCTCAGTGTCCTACAGGAGCTATCTCCCAGGGCTAATCCCAGACGAGAAGTTTTTCTCAGAGATTTATATGAACATAGCAAAAAGGCGGACTGTCTGCACCTGATGCGGGCGGTCTGTTTTTTCATTTCAGGCAGGGAACCGCTTTGCGCAGGATTTTCTTGCAGGTTTTTCTTGTAGGATTTTCGTACACGATGCCGACCCCTTTTGACAATCTTGTCCCGGTGTACATGTTATACTCATCTATGTATAAAGGGGGTATGAATATGGGAAATGCACTGAACACACTCAGCAGCGCAACAAAAGAAGACACAAAGCTGTATAACTGCATCAAAGAACTGTACGAGCAGGGTGTTCCCTTTGACGAGCTGAAGGCGCTCATTCCCGATATGAAGCGCACAAGGGAACAGCTCCGCATAAAACGCATGCTGGAAAACAACAACGAAGTGCTTGCAGCCATGATCACAAAAGAAATGTCCTTCCTTCTGGACGCAAAAGAGCGGCAGGAAGAAGAACAATTTAAAAAGCTGGACCAGCTCATCCGGCAGCAGCAGTCCTTTCGAAAAGAGACTGCCGGAAGCCAGGGAGCGGCCCAGCGGTTAAAACGCCTATTCCTTCCAGGTTAGGTTTGCAAACTTCGTGTAATCCGGCAGCCATGCCAGGTGAACGGTCCCTATGGGGCCGTTTCTTTGTTTTGCGATAATGATCTCCGCCTGGTTGGGGGTCTCTGTATCTTTGTTGTAATAATCGTCCCGGTAAATGAACATGACCACGTCCGCGTCCTGCTCGATGGCACCGGACTCACGCAGGTCCGAGAGCATGGGTCTGTGATCCGGCCGCTGCTCTACTGCTCGGCTCAGCTGGGAGAGGGAGATGACAGGCACATTCAGCTCTCTGGCCACCCCTTTCAGGGACCGGGAGATATCTGAGATCTCCTGCTGTCTCGACTCGGACCGGCCTCCTACCCGCCCGCTCATAAGCTGCAGGTAGTCGATGATGATCAGATCCAGCCCCTGCTCCAGTTTGAACTTACGGCACTTGGACCGCAGCTCTGAGATGGAGATACCCGGCGTATCATCTATGATCAGCTTGGATTTTCCAATGATCCCGGCGCTCTCGATGAGCTTCTCCCAGTCGTCGTCCTTCAGATTACCTGTACGCAGGGACTGGGAGTCCACCTGGGACTCCAGGGAGAAAAGACGGTTCACCAGCTGCTCCTTGGACATCTCCAGACTGAAGATAGCCACCGTCTTTCCGCTCTTGAAAGCCGCGTGCTGGGCGATATTCAGGACAAAGGCCGTCTTTCCCATGGAAGGACGGGCTGCCACCAGGATAAAGTCCGAGGGCTGCAGACCGGACAGCTTGTAGTCCAGATCCAGGAACCCGGTGGGGATACCGGTCACTGTTCCCTTGGTCTTGGACGCTTTCTCGATCTTTTCCAGCGCATTCAGGACCACTTCCCTGATGGGCACATAGTCCCCGGTTCCCCGCTTCTGGGCCAGTTCAAATATATTTTTCTCCGCTGTCTCAAGGACAGCCTCCATAGGCTCACTGCCCGCATAGCAGGCACCCGAAATCTCATCATTTACCTTGATGAGCTTCCGGAGCATGGATTTTTCAAAGACGATCTCCGCATAGTATTTCACATTGGCGGATGTGGGCACTGCTGCCACCAGCTCTCGGACGAACTCCAGACTGGAGATCTCCTCTGGCACATTCTTCTCCTTGAGCCTCTCCTGCAGGGTGATCAGATCCACCGGCTTGCCTTCGTTAAAAAGCTCCGTCATGGAGTCAAAGATCACGCCGTATGATGTCTGGTAGAAATCACTGCCGCTGATGATCTCGGAAGCGGTCATGATGGCATCCTTATCCATCAGCATGGCGCCGACTACCGACTGCTCCGCCTCTATGCTGTGGGGCGGGACACGCTTGATGAGGGCTTCCTCCATATCCGGCATCTTCCTATGCCTCCTCCGTAACGTTTACTGTCAGCTCTGCTGTTACCTTTGGGTGAAGTTTCACAGGAACATGGAAGGTTCCCAGGGATTTCAGCTGCTCCTTCAGCTGGACTTTCTTCTTGTCGATATCCAGGCCAAGCTGCTCCTGAGCCGCCGCCGCAATCTCCTTGGAGGACACAGAGCCAAAGGCCCTTCCGCCCTCTCCCGTCTTGATGGAGACAGTCACCTTGCTCTCCTCCAGCTTCTTGCCCAGCTCGCGGGCAGCCTCCAGCTGCTCCTGGGCGATCTTGTCCTGGTTTGCCTTGTGGAGCTTCAGGTCGTTCATATTCTTATTGTTCGCTTCCACGCCCTTCTTTGTCTTGAGAAGGAAGTTTCTTGCGTATCCGTCGTTCACTTCCACGATGTCTCCCTTTTTCCCAAGGGATTTTACGTCCTGCAGTAAAATAACTTTCATCTATAAATCTCCTTTTTCTATCATTTCATCGATGACTCTCTTGAGGGATGTCACTGCCTCATTCATGTTGGTGTGGTCAAACTGCGCGCCGGAGGCATTCATGTGGCCGCCTCCGCCCAGCTTCTCCATGATGACCTGCACGTTCACCTCGTCGATGGATCTTGCGCTGACATAGATCCTTCCATTGTAGGCAGTGAGCACGAAGGTAGCCTTGATGCCGTCGATGTCCAGCAGCTCGTTGGCTGCCTGTGCGCCGATAATGGTGGGGCTCTCGATATGGAGATCCTCCCCCCGGGCGATGGCAAATATATCGCGGTATACCTCTGCGCTGCTGATGATGCCGGCCTTGGCCTGATAGGACTTCATATCGTCCCTCAGCATCTTCCGTACAAAGGGGATATCTGCCCCGCAGCGGCGCAGGAAGGCGGCCGCCTCAAAGGTACGCACGCCGGTCTTGTTCATAAAGTTGTTGGTGTCAATGACAATGCCCGCATACAGGCTGTTGGCCTCCACGGCCGGTATCTTCACATCGTCCGTGATATACTGGAGCACCTCGGAAACCATCTCGCAGGACGAGGAGGCATAGGGCTCGATGTAGGACAAAAGGGCGTTGTCGATATTGTCGCTTCCCTGCCTGTGGTGGTCGAAGACCACGATAGTGCGGGTCATGTTCAGGAGCTCCGGGCACTCCGTCATACCCGGCCGGTTGGTGTCCACCACAATGACCATGGAGCTGTCACCTGTCATCTCCTTGGCTTCCCCGGATGTGACGAACATGTCATCCGGGTAGGAGGGATGCTCCACAAACTCCTCATACAATGGCCGGATCGTGGCTGACACGTCGTTGATAACAATGTGGGCCTTCTTCTCCAGCGCGGCTGCAGCCCGGTAAATGCCGATGGCAGCGCCAAAGGAATCCATGTCTGTCATCTTGTGCCCCATGACGAGAATGGTGTCATTCACTGTGATGAACTCCCGCAGAGCCTCCGCCTTCACTCTGGCTTTCACCCTGGTATTCTTGGAGGTCAGCTCCCTCTTGCCTCCGTAGTAGGTAATGCCATTGCAGTCCTTGATGACCGCCTGGTCGCCGCCTCTTGCAAGCGCCAGGTCGATGGCCGCTCTGGCGTAGGTGTAGCTCTGCACATAGGCGTTCTTGCTCAGACCCAGGCCGATACTTAAGGTGGCCGGGATGCTGTTCCCGATGTTGATGGCCTTCACGTCCTCAAGGAGAGAAAACCGGTCCGCCTCCAGTTCCTTGAAGCAGGACTTCTTCATGACAATAAAATACTTGTCCGTCTCCATCTTCTTGACAATGCCGTCCAGACGCGCGATATACTGGTTGATCTTCCTGTCGATGAGAGCCACCAGAAGACTCTGGCGCACCTCCTCCACACTGTCGATCATCTCATCATAGTTGTCAATGTAAATAAGGCCGGCCACAAGCCGCTGCTCTTCATTCTGGCGCAGCGCCGTGTTCAGCTCTGTCACATCGGACAGGTAGACAGCGATAAAGTACTCCTTCTCCTCCGGCATGTCCAGAAGGCGCTCGGAGTCGCTGAAGCCCTCCACGGACACCTTCCGCAGTTCAGCCCGGTACTCCTTGTCGTGGTAGTAAACCTCCATCTCCACGATCTGATCCTCTTCCCTGGGGAAAATGCTCCGGTTCAGCTCGGGTATATACCGGCTCAGCACCGCCTCCCCCTTCAGCTTGCTGCCCAGGATCTCTCTGAACTGGTCGTTCATCCACATGAGTCTGCCGTCCTCCAGCAGGAGGGCATAGGGCACTGCCAGCTTTTTCAGAAGCGTGTTCTGTATGATTCCATACTGCGCCGCAAAGTCCACCAGGTCCTTCATGACAAGGGATTTACTGTAGACATACATGATCCCCACGATCGCAATATAGATCAGGACGAAGAACAGCATCAGCACACCGGCCCGCTTATCCAGGCGGTAGATCCATATATTCATGGCGATCAGGAGGATGGTCATAAACGCCGGCCACTGCATATAGAGCTTCAGTTGTCCCTTCAGGCGCACATTTTGTTTTGCTTTCTTTTTCATATCCGTTCCCTCGAAAAAACTAAAAAGCTGCTCACCGTATTATAGCACTTTTCTGCGGAAAAGAAAAGAGAAAAGGCAGGGGGCGGCCTTCTGCCGGCCTGCGCCCCTGCCTGTATATCTGTCTTTTGTTTTTCCCGGATCTATTTCTCGTATCCGTTGGGGTTCTGTGACTGCCATCTCCATGTGTCCTCGCACATCTCGTCCAGTCCTCTCTCGGCCTTCCAGCCAAGCACCTTAGCTGCCTTGGAGGGGTCTGCGTAGCACATGGCAATGTCTCCCTCACGGCGGGGTTTGATCTCGTAGGGGATCTCCTTACCGCATGCCTTGGAGAAAGCCTTCACCATATCCAGGACAGAGTAACCCTGGCCGGTTCCCAGGTTGATGACATCCAGTCCCGGATTTGTGAAGATATAGTTGATGGCCTTCACATGCCCGATGGCCAGGTCCACCACATGGATGTAGTCGCGGACGCCGGTCCCGTCCGGTGTGTCGTAGTCATTTCCAAACACGCCAAGCTTCTCCAGCTTTCCGACAGCAACCTGTGAGATGTAGGGCATCAGGTTGTTGGGGATACCCTTCGGGTCCTCTCCGATGCGTCCGCTCTTGTGGGCTCCAACCGGGTTGAAGTAGCGCAGGAGGATCACGTTCCAGGACGGATCAGCCTTCTGCACATCTGACATGATCTGCTCCATCATGGATTTTGTCCAGCCGTATGGATTGGTGCACTGTCCCTTTGGGCAGGCCTCTGTGATGGGCATCTCCTCCGGGCTTCCGTACACAGTGGCGGAAGAGCTGAACACGATGTTCTTCACGCCCACTTCCCGCATAACTTTCAGAAGTGTCAGGGTTCCGGAAATGTTGTTCTGGTAGTACTCGAGAGGTTTCTGCACAGACTCGCCCACTGCCTTCAGAGCCGCACAGTGGATGACTGCATCGATCTTCTGCTCCTTGAACATGGCGCGGAGCGCATCCTCGTCCTGCACATCTCCCTCATAGAAGCATACCTGCTTCCCTGTCAGCTCCTCCACACGTCTTAAGGACTCCTGGGAAGAATTGCTCAGATTGTCAAATACAACTACATCGTATCCCTCGTTCAGCAGTTCCAGAGCCGTATGGCTTCCGATGTATCCGGCTCCTCCTGTGATTAAAATCGTCATGGTGGTCTCCTCCTTTTTGGATCTGTTTTCCTGTTTATACTGTAATTATAGTTTGGCTGTCACTTGATTTCTATAATAATAGTGGCCGAAACTATAAATATATTGCGGATTTTTCTTCCTGGCCTATTTCTGTTCCCACAGGTGCTGCGGGTATACGCCATCGTCTTTCAGCTTCTGGATGGCAGCCATGACTACCGGCTTGTCCTCCTTGTATGTGACGCCGTACCATTTATCCGCAGAGTGGAGCACTGCCACGGATGCCTTGTCCTGTCCGATCAGGTCACTGACTACAGACGGAAGGAAGTACTCGCATTTCATGGGATTCGTCTTAAGCCCCTCCTCCAGGAAGGCCGGGAACCCTTTTTTGATCTCGTCCAGGATGCTCCTTGTGAATCCCCACATGTTCATGGAGACTGTCGTGTCTGCCGGCACAGATACCCATGTCTCCCCGTCGTCCTCAGAGTAGGCAATGCCGCCCTCCCTCTTCTCGATGCGGGTGCGCTCGTGGATGCCTGTCAGCTCTCCGGCCGCGTTCATGTCGCACAGTCCTCTGGCCACATGTCCGTTGTCCGTCACTGTGTTTCCAAGCTGGTATCCCACCATGGTATAGCGGTATTTCTCATCATCCTCGTGAGTGGACAGGTAATCGTAGATCACCTGGAAGGCCTCTTTTCCATAGTAGTCATCCGCGTTGATGACCGCAAAAGGCCCGTCGATCAGATCGATGGCTGAGAGGACAGCGTGAGCGGTTCCCCAGGGTTTTACCCTTCCCTCCGGCACGTCAAATCCTTCCGGGACATTGTGGAGATCCTGGTAGGCGTACTCTACCTCCATGATCTCGCTCATGCGGTTTCCGACTGTGTTCTTAAAGTCTTCCTCGATCTCTTTCTTGATAATAAAGATCACTTTCTCAAATCCGGCTCTCTTTGCATCGTACATGGAAAAATCCATGATGATGTGTCCCTCTTTGTCCACCGGATCGATCTGCTTCAGTCCGCCGTAGCGGCTCCCCATTCCTGCTGCCATGATCACTAATACTGGTTTTTTCATCTTTTTCATATCCTTTCTGAATATCTCTGATGTTCTCAATCGCTACGCTTATTGTAGTATAAATACCACGAAAAATCTTTATCTGATTTTGTGATTGATTTGTACAATCTGCATTTTGTTTTTGCTTTTTCTGCAAAATTAGAGTATGATAAGCATAAGTAAAAAATCAAGAGAAAGGCGGCGCTGCCCATGCCCTACATCGGTATTGACCTGAAAGACTCCATCACAGTGGGAAAGCTGTTCAGCATCCACTATTTTGAATACATGAGCGACTTTAAATTTCCCGGCGAGTCCCATGATTTCTGGGAGTTCATCTGCGTGGACAAGGGGGACGTGGCCGTCACCGGAGGGGATCGGAAGATCATCTTAAACCGGGGGGAAGTGGCCTTCCACCAGCCGGGTGAGTTCCACGATGTACAGGCTACCGGCAAAAGCGCTCCCAACCTGGTGGTCATCTCCTTCCAGTGTGACAGCCCGGCCATGGACTTTTTCCGTGGAAAGGTCCTCCAGATCGACGAGACCGAGCGCAACCTTCTGGCGGACATTGTCATCGAAGCACGCCACTGCTTTGACTGTCGGCTGGACGATCCCTACCTCCAGAACATGCCCCAGAAAGAGGCCGAACAGTTCGGCGCCCAGCAGCTCATCCGCCTCTATCTGGAGCATTTCCTGATCCATCTGCTGCGCCGCTGCTCCCAGCCCATCCCGCTGGTGAAGTCAGCCATCCGGCCCCAGCCTCAGAAAGCCACCAAAAAGAAGAGCGACATCGAGCTGTTCAATCGGGTGGTGGATTACTTAGAGGCCCACCTGGGAGGCCACGTTACCATCGAGCAGGTGTGCCGGGAAAATCTCATCGGCCGTTCCCAGCTCCAGAAGATCTTCCGGGAGCAGAGCGGACTTGGGATCATCGAGTATTTTTCCCTGATGAAAGTCAACGCGGCCAAGCAGCTGATCCGGACCAACAAAATGAACTTCACTCAGATCTCTGAGCAGCTGGGTTACACCTCTATCCACTACTTCTCACGCCAGTTCAAGAAAGTCACCGGCATGACTCCATCGGAGTATGCCTCTTCCATAAAAGCAATGGCAGACGGGGATTTCAAGCCATAAGGCCGGACATCCCTGTCTGCCATTTTTTACGTACAGGAGCCGCCTTACCGGCTGTCCTGCCCGAAAATATATTGTTTGAAATACGCGCCGCGCTCTTCGAAATTCTTAAAGATCCCATAGCTGGCAGCCGCAGGCGACAGCACGCAGGCGCCTCCCTCTTCTCCCAGCTCTCTTGCCAGATCTATGGCCTCATCCAGATGTTCCACAAGCTCCAGCCGTCCGCTGGAAAAAAGTGTGGGATATTTCTCCTGGATCTCCTGGTAGATCCTCTTTCCTGTTGCCTCCATCAGAATGATATGCCGCACGCTGCTGCCGGTCAGGTACTCTTCCAGCTGGCTGTAATCCACGCCCCGGTCCATGCCGCCGATGAGAATGCTGTCCACGTTCTTGACACTCTCCAACGCCTGGATAGTGGTCTCACCGATGGTGGAGATGGAATCATCGTAAAAGCGTATCCCGCCTTTTACCCCCAGGTACTGGAGCCTGTGGGGGAGGGTCTGGAAAGTGCGCAGCGCCTTCAGGAATTTCTCGTCTGTCATCGAAAACTCTTTGCAGATCCCGTACACCACGCCGATGTCAAAGTAGTTGTGTCTTCCGAACAGGGACAATCCTTCCTCCGGAAGGCGCAGGCCGCTTCCTCTGTACCGCACGGCGTTGTCTGCCACCTCGATGTCCCCTCTGCCCCGGGCCTTCTCTCCCTCCGGCACCATGACAGCGGAGATGATCTCGCCCCGGCAGGGCACGCAGGCACTCTCCCTGCCCGCTCCTTCGATCTCCTTCCCTGGCAGCACATCCACGTTGCAGAAGAGGATGTCTCCCTCCTTCTGCCAGGCGTAGATGTTCTGCTTGGCCCGGACGTACTTCGCCATGGTTCCGTAGTGGTCCAGATGCTCCTCGTACAGATTGAGAAGGACGGCGATGCGGGGGGACACCCGGATATGCTCCAGCTGATGGCAGGAGAGCTCCAGCACGATGACCTCACCGGGCATGATATCCTCCGCAATGTCAAACACCGGAATACCGATATTTCCTGCCAGCACCGTGTCCTCCCCTGTCTCCTTCAGGATATGGTACAGAAGGGAGGACGTGGTGCTCTTTCCCTTGGTCCCTGTGATCCCCACGATCTGTTCCCGGAACCGCTCGATAAAGAGCTCTGTCTGGGAGACAAACCGGCACTGGTAAGCCCCCGGATCTTCCGGCAGGACGATCCCCGGCGTCTTGAACACAATGTCAAAGGAGTCCAGAAGCTCCTTGTCCATGTAGTGCTCCCCGGTGTAGAGGTCGATCCGGTTCCCGCCAGCCTCCTTTGACGGGTCTACCTCTCTTAAGTCCGACACGGCCAGGGTCTCCCAGCCGCCGGCTTTGCAGACCAACCGCAGGCTGGATCTTCCCTCTCTTCCAAATCCCAGGATCAGCACTTTCTTACCTTCTATCGTCTGACGTATCTTCTTCAGCATCCTTTTGTCTCCCCCTTTATAAACACTTTTCCTTTATCAGAGCAAGACAGGACGGCGGCAGAAGATTTTCCCCGTCAAAGTAAGTAAAGAAACGTCGGTTTTCCGGGTCCTCTTTCCTGTAGAGGCCGGAATTTTTATAGTATGCAAAAAGCTCCGGCAGAGCCTGTCCTTCTTTTTCCAGTTTGTCAATGGTGAGTGATACGGCTGCGTTCACCTCATCCCTGCTGCCCACGCATTCAAATGGTTTCTCTTTTTCCATCCCCGTGAGCTTGCGGAAATCCTCCAGCATATCCGGGTCATCCAGCATATCCCGCCCAAAGATGGCGATGATCTCCTCCCTTGTCAGGAAGGGAGACAGGATCAGGCAGACAAAGAGACACTTGGGACAGTGTCCGCACCACTTGTCCTCCTTGCTGCCGGCGTTGCAGCTGCGGAAAATGTCGTGGAACTGGCGGCACCGGGCAAAATACCGGGCGATCTGAAATTCGCTTAAAGGACGCAGCATACTGAAATAGTAAGTCCCGCTTCCTATATGCGCCGCCTCGTAGTCGTGGAAGTCCTTCTCAAAGCGGAAACTCTTGGAGTACTGGTGGTTCACGGTGCTCCCCTCCACCGTACTCTCATTGGCGCTGGACTCGTTGGACAGGGCGATGTACCTCAGCCCACTCATGTAGGCTGCTATTGTAGAAGAAAAAGCCACGATGGCGGAGTAAGGGGTATGCCCGTTTAAGTATCCCTGGCGGTTCAGCTCCAGCATGTTCTTGTCCAGGGTCCGCTTCACTGTCACAAGCTGGTCCTCCCCGTAGCCGGCTCTCTCCACGGTCTTCAGGGTGGCTCCCCGGGGATTGATGATATAGCAGCAGTTCTTCTCCTTCTCCCCCTCCAGAAGAGACAGGGTCACAGCCGAGTCTTTGCCGCCTCCCACAGGGATCAGGAAGCCTTCCGCCTCCCGGCTCAGAGGCTGCTCAGCCCCCTCGACATCTCCGCCCAGAGACCGGATCTCCATAAAGTCCTCCTGGTTCTCCTGGATGCCGTTTGTATAGTAGAATTCTCCAAGCCCGTTAAAATACAGATCCTTCCACCATTCACACTGCTCCTCTGTCAGGCTTCCCGCCTCCACCTTGACCACAGGGGGGCAGGCCGTCTTCCAGTAGCTGATCAGCTCCACCATGCCCAGGGAGAAGACCAGCTTCTGAAATGTGCCGTTCTCCTTTAAGCACCTCTGCTCTCCCCGCTTCTTCGGGAACTCCCAGGTGGGGTGAAAGGAGGCAAGCCCGGGGATCTCAAAATCATAGACGATCCCCACCTTGTCTGCACTCTCTTCTATCTCATATCCGCGATAAATAAATTCCGGATGTTCTTTTCTCAGTTCTGTATATGAATACATACATGCACCTTCCTCGTCATTTTTTCTTTGTATATCTTATCTCATTTTGCCCCTTTTCTCAAGTCATTCCGGGCAGTTGACAGGAGGTTTTGCGCGCATCCGTTCTCTATTTTCTGCGGACCAGGCTGTCCGGCTCCAGGCCAGTGTTGTAGTCAAGCTGCGGCACTTCGTAGTCCAGCTCTTCCCTCTGCCTGGTAAAACCTGTGTAGTCCCAAGAAGGTGCGGCTGCGTGAGTGTACCAGGGCCGCTGCTCCCACCAGTATCCTCGGAAGGGATCTCGTATCTCATTCATGTGTTCCAGCAGTCTCTTCATCATGTCGTCGCGGATGCTGGCAGTCTCTTCGTCACAGATACCGTTGTGCATTTCACCCGGATCTTTCTCCAGGTCATAAAATTCATCTTCGGACAGCAGGTTGATCACCAGCTTGTACCGCCCGTCGAAAATGCACCGGAGCGGCTGCCAGCCCCCAAAGCCGTCATGGTCGATCTCATAGCGGCCGAATTCCACAAATACATCCCGGCGGTCCGGACATTTCCCGTTCCGCACAAGAGGAAGAAGACTCTCACCCTGGAGCATCATCGGCTTCTGGAAGCCGAAGAAATCCCACACAGTGGCAGCCACATCGATGTGGGACACCGGCGTGTCTATCTCCCCGGATCCCTGCCCCCACAGGATAAAGGGGATGTGGGCGATCTCCTCGTAGGCTGCAGGCCCTTTTGCGTAGAGACAGTGGGACTGGGCCATATCTCCGTGGTCGCTTGTATAGAGAAGCGTAAAGTCATCCCCCAGGATCTCCCTGGCAGCCCCGGCCACCCGGCCGATCTCACTGTCCACAAAACTGTTGCACCCGAAAAGCTCCTTCATGCGGATGGTGAGGGCGTCTCTGTCCTGGTGTCTGCGGGGTCCGCTCCAGGCCTGCTGGTGGGGCGGTTTCTCTTCCAGCGTATCCCACACGTTTTCTTTTTTGGGCAGGCAGAAATCCTCATACATACTGGCAAAAGGTTCCGGGCACAGGGACGGGTCATGGGGCTCATCGTAGCTGAGAACCAAGAAAAAGTCCTCGTCTTTGTGCTTCCTGATATAGTCGATGGCCCGCTGGGAACAGCGGTAGGCATAGGTCTTCTCAAGAGGCCATGACTCTCTGTACATCGTCTGGCTGTCCCTGGACTTTCTGCGATCCTCCTCCGACAGTTCATCCAGATAATTGCGCATGTCGTACCAGTAATCCGGGTCCCACCCCTCGGGACACACGCCAAGTCCAAAGTAATCGCCTCCGTCCAGATGCCATTTTCCCACATACCCTGTGGCGATCCCCTTGTCGGACAGGCGCTGGCCGATGGTCTTTACATTGTCCCCAAGTGCTAGGGAATTGGCATAGGAACCATTGACACAGGGATACTGGCCGGTAAACAGGGCGCTCCTGGCCGGGCCGCACACAGGCTGCACGGTGTACGCCTTGTTAAACTTTACTCCCTCCCTGGCCAGCGCATCCAGACAGGGGGTTGAGATCCCCGCATTCTCATAGCAGCTGACCATATCCAGCCGCTGCGTGTCTGTCATAATCATAATAAATTGTTTCCGCATATCCTTACTCCTTCTTTTGTCGCTTCATAGAATTCTTCCAGAAGGGCTGTCCGGAGCTTTTCTAGAAGTTCCCGGTTCTTCCCTCCCACCGGCCTGCCGTCAATCTCATCCGCATGCAGGCAGAGATTGCTGGAGCTGGTCACAATGACTTCCTGGGCGCTGAACAGGTCTTCCAGCGTGTAGGGTGTCTCGCTGACCGGGATTCCCAGTCTCTCGCACATCCTGATCAGATGAGCTCTCGCGATCCCCGGAAGGATCAGGTTGTCTGCCGGCGCTGTCACCAACTTCCCATCCCTGATAATGTGCACATTGCTGTGGGCACACTCTGTCACTCGTCCGCCCGGCCTGTAGAAGACCGCCTCCTGGCATCCTGCTTTTCGCGCCTTCTCTGATGCCATGCAGGAAGGGATCAGGTTCAGCGTCTTGATATTGCAGTGTAAAAAGCGGGTGTCCTCTGTGGTGATCAGCTTGATGGGCTTCTCCCCGTCTGAGATCTCCGCAGGCCGCAGCGTGATCCACAGATTTCCGGGGCCCTCGGTAAATACGTGATTGCGTATCCCTGTTCCCCGTGTCACCTGATAGTAGACAAACAGGTTGCCCGTGTCCATCTTGTTCACCATCTCCTGGAGGATCTCTTTCAGCTCCTCTTTTGTCACCGGTACCTGGATATCCAGCAGCCCTGCGCTGTTGAAAAACCGGTCCACGTGCTCGTCAATAGCAAAGATCTTATAGTTCCTGGCCGGCCCCGCATCGTAGACGCCATCCCCGAACCAGCACACCCTGTCGTTCATAGGAACCGTCATCTCCTCCAGCTCGCCATATTTTCCGTTATAGTAGCCTAATGTTTTCATGGTCTCTTCTCCTCTGCTTTTTTCACATATTCTGCCCTCACATCCGCAGGAACAAGGGAGCCGCCTGTGGCCCAGACAAGGTGCGCCGCCTGTTCCATCCTCTCCTCAAGTCCCTGCTCCTTGAGATAAGCCCGACAGACCTCCTCTTTTTCTATCCTGGCCGGCCCCGCAAAAGCCGCGCAGGAGCTGGGCTCTATAAAGATCCCTTCCCGGTCCAGCAGTTCTTTCATATACACATAGAGCCGGTCATCCTGTACCGTCACCTCACCGCTCAGCAGGTGTTCCACTGTCTTGCCCACAAACTTTGACGGTCTTCCCACAGCCAGCCCGTCCGCCTCTGTCATGCCGGAAAGGCCGATATCCTGGACGCAGATCTCATTGTGAAGGCCTGTAGTCATGCCAAGGATCATGCAGCAGGCCTGGACAGGCTCCGCATAAAAGACATGCACGTGATCCCCGTAGATCAGCTTCAGGCCAAAAGTGATCCCTCCCGGCGCGCCGCCCACCCCGCAGGGAATGTAAACAAAGAGCGGATGCTCCCCGTCCACTTTGACACCTGCCGCCTCCAGCTGTCTCTGCAGCCGCAGCGCAGACACCGCGTAGCCCAGAAACAGGCTGACAGAATTTTCATCGTCCACAAAATAGCTGGCAGGATCTCTCATGGCCTCCTCCCGGCCTTTTTTCACCGCCGCTCCGTAGTCCCCGGCATACTCGATGACCTGTACGCCCTTGGAGCGGAGCAGGTCTTTTTTCCACTGCTTCGCATCCTGGGACATGTGGACGTACACCCTGAATCCCAAGGCTGCGCTGATGATCCCAATGGACAGGCCCAGATTACCGGTGGATCCTACATGCACGGCATACTGAGAAAAAAATTCCCGGAAGGGCTCCCGGGCAAAGACTTCATAACTCTGCCCTTCCTCCAGCATGCCTTCCCTGATGGCCAGCTCCTCTGCATGTTTCAGGATCTCATAGATCCCGCCCCGGGCTTTCACCGAGCCGGCCACTGCCAGATCCGAGTCCATCTTCAAAAGGAGCCTCCCTCGAAGCCCTGCCGCCTGCCAGCTGTTCATCTCCTCCTTCATGCCGCTGATCTCCCGGACCGGCGACTCAATCAGTCCCCCGTCCTTCTCCGTCTCCGGGAAGGCCCGGCGGATAAAGGGCGCAAACCTCTCCAGCCGCGCCTCGGCGTCCCGCACATCCTCCATAGTCAGATCGATCTTTCTCATAGCCTCCTCTGTACTCTCAAGCAGCGGGTTGATCCAGGTCACTTCCTCTGCTTTCCGCAAGCTCCCCACAATGGGGGCCTTCTCTTCCAAAACATCTGTGCTTATCATGTTCTCCCCTCCTTTTACGTTTTCTTTCATTATAGATGCTGGAGCCTCTGCGCACAACCAGCTCCACGAAATTCTATAGGAATAAAAGAGCGGCAGATGGAATTTCCATCTGCCGCCCGGCATTTCACCCTACAGATTAGTCCTGAACATATGGCATTAAAGCGATATGTCTTGCTCTCTTGATAGCTACTGTCAGAGCTCTCTGATGTTTTGCACAGTTTCCGGTAATTCTTCTGGGAAGGATCTTTCCTCTCTCAGAGATATATTTTCTTAACTTTGCTACATCCTTGTAATCGATCTCGTTGTTCTCTTTTCCACAGAACACGCAAACTTTTTTTCTTCTGCGTCCGCCGCCTCTTCTCTTGAAGCCGCCTTCAGGACGATTTCCTTTCTCGAAAGCCATGATGGTCTCTCCTTTCTATACACAATATGTCCTTAATTAAACGGTAATTCTTCGTCTATTCCATCTGGAATATTCATGAAGCCGTCACCGGCCGGTGCGGCTGGTGCCGGTTGGGGAGCTGACTGGAAACCGCCTGCATGTGCATCGCTTGCAGCTTTGCTCTCGGCAAATTCCTGTTCTTCCACTACAACCTCTGTTGTGTATACCTTCACGCCGTCCCTGTTGGTGTAGCTGCCCGTCTGGATCCGTCCGCAGACAACGATCTTCAGTCCCTGTCTGTAGTATCTCTCCGCATGCTCAGCCTGTTTTCCGAAAGCAACGCAGGAAATAAAATCTGCGCTCTGCTCTCCGTCACGCTTGAACCGGCGGTCTACAGCCAGTGTAAATCTGGCGATGGCCAGCGGATTCTCTCCCTGTGAATATCTCACTTCCGGGTCTCTCGTCAAACGTCCCATCAAAATTACTTTATTCATTCTTCTACCTCTCTTATACTATGCCTCTTGTTTTACGCATAAATATCTGAGTACGTTATCCATGATGCGAATTCTCTGCTCGATCTCGCCTGGAACTGTAGCATCAGCTTCGAAGTGGACGAAATAGTAATAAGCTTCTTTCATCTTCTGAATTTCGTAAGCGAGTCTTCTCTTACCCCATTCATCAACGTCTGTCACATTGCCGCCGAAACGAGTGATCATGTCTTTCACTTTCTCGATGACCTGTGCTCTCTCTTCGTCTTCGATCTTTGCATTGACTACAACAGCTAACTCATACTTATTCATGTAGTTTGCACCTCCTTCTGGTCTTTTGGCCCCTGGCTTTCTGCCGGGAGCAAGGATACCCTTCCGGACGATTTCCGGTCGGATACTGATATATCACGAGTTAATATGATATCATATGGTCTTGCTTATTTCAAGCTTTTTTCCTTAAATCTTTTGTATTTTTCTCCACAAGTTTTCTCGCGATCATGATCTGGTGCCCGCATCCTGTACACTTCAGGCGGAAATCCGCCCCTACCCGGAGGATCTCCCACTCAAAGCTCCCGCAGGGATGCTTTTTTTTCATCCTGACAATATCTCCCACTTCGTATGTGTACGGTGTCATCTTTCTTCCTCCCTCATGCTCCTGTCTTTTTATTTAATTAATCTGCTTTTCACTTTCTTTCACTCCCACAACTACCATCCTGTGCTCGTCGCTGGCCCGGGTACAGGTGGACAGCGTCACCACGGTGTCCTGGGTAGTCACCTCCACGCCTGTGTCGTAGGCGGATGCCTCCTTCGTATAGTCCAGAAAAGCCTGGTAGGCGGCATCATCGGCAAAGTCCGTCAGGTACGTGTCCGATGTCTCCGTCACCTGCCCTGCCGCATAGATGTGGTAGGTGATCTCACGCCCGTCCGGCGTATAAATATAGAAGTAGGGATTGGCCTCCCAGAAAGACTGCTCCTCATACTTGGCCAGGTCGTGGAACATGGAACTGTCGTTCATACGGTGTCCGTATATGATGGTATTTCTGTCATTAAAGTCCGGGTTATTGTACGTATTTACAAAAATAGCCCCCACCGTGTTGTCACTGGCAGAAAAAGTCTTATTCAGATAGGTGCTGTTGTCCGCCGTCTGGACCAGGGGATAATTGATCTGGGCCGGTTCCGGGTCAAAGCGGATCCATCCCACCGTGTCCGGATTGATCCCCATCAGTGTGTCAAAATCCACCGTGAACTGGTTCTCTCCGTCCTCAGACTCCTCCTCCGTGATAGCAAGCTCTTTCACTTCGTCGTACTCCTTGCGTCCCTCGTAATACCCCGAGATAATGTGAAAAAGCTGAAAGGCAGACACGCAGAAGACGATGACAGCCACCACAAGGATGATGTTGCTGATCATGCGCCCCTTCCGTCCATTCTTTTTCTCGCCCTTTCCGGGAGTTTTCCCTTTCTTTTTCCCGGCGCCCGCTTTGCCTCCGGAAGCAGCTCTTCTCTTCCCTGTAGCCTTCACCTGGTCCGGTGTTCGCAGATCCTCATCTTCCTCCAGATCGATCCACTCGTTCTCCCAATCTTCTTCCGGCCGTCTCTCCACCTGGCGCGCAGCCCTTTCCCGGCTGCTGTCCCGGCTGCTGCCGCGGCTCCCGGCCGGGCTGGAAGAGCGCCTTCTCCCTCTATGGTAATGCTTCTTTTCGCTCAATGTCTTAACTCCTTTTCTTCATAAACACACGTCACATTGCACGATGCCTGTTCTTTCCCAGTATAACACATCAAAAGATGCGCTTCTATTATTTTATATATTTTTAATTTCCAGTTTATTGACTTTGCAGGCGGTGCGAGTATGATTGCAGATAGGAGGATGAGAAAATGAAAGAAAAACTGATACGATTTATGGCCGGACGCTACGGCTTTGACTCTTTGGGAAAGGCAACCCTGATCGTTGCTCTTATCGTGATGATCCTGTCCGGTTTCTTTGAGAGCGCCATCCTGTCGCTCCTTTCCTGGGCTCTGATCATCTACACATACTTCCGGCTGTTTTCCAGGAACATTTACAGGCGCTCTGCCGAGAACCAGGCCTACCTGGCAAAGACACGCCGGATCCGCACCTGGTTCGCCACCCAGAAGAACCTGATGGCACAGCGCAAGACCCACCACATCTACAAATGTCCCACCTGCCGGCAGAAGATCCGGGTTCCGAAAGGCAAGGGCAAGATCGAGATCCGCTGTCCCAAATGCCAGACCCGGTTCATCAAGAAGAGCTGATAAAGATATCATGAAAGAAGGTACGTGCATATGTTGGATTATTTAGTTTTATACAACAGCCAGTCCGGAAACACAAAGAGCGTAGCTGCCGCCATCTTCTCCGCCCTGCCGGAGGGCTCCAGAGATCTGATCGACATAGACAGCGGCAAGCCCATCCCCGAGGCTTCCACTTATTTTATCGGCTTCTGCGTTCACAGAGGCTCCTGCTGCATAGAGGTGAGCGATCTGCTCAGCTCTCTGGAGAATAAGAACATTGCCCTCTTCGGCACCTGCGGCATGGGAAGATCCGCGGAATACTACAGCCTTATTGAGAAAAATGTCAGCGCATGGATCAACAGCAGCTGCCGCTACCTGGGCTGTTACATCTGCCAGGGAAAGATGCCCATGCAGGTCCGCCAGAAATACGAGAACATGCGCACCAGCGAAAACGCCCCGCAGGTAGACGGGTTTATCCGAAACTTTGACTGCGCCATGACTCACCCGGACCGGGAGGATCTGAAAAAGGCACAGGAATTCGCATTATCCTGCATTTTCCATGCCTCCTGTGTTTAAACAGATCTGCTGATTCCTTTTATCAATCTGGCATGATCTTTTACCCCTTGATAGATCCCCCTGTCATTCCTCTAACGAGAAGTTTCCGGAAGACAAGCGCTGCAATGGCCGGCGGCAGAATGATCAGCATCCCCGCAGCAGCAGTAATTCCGTAAAGCACTGTGTCTTTTGTCATAAACTCCGAGGCCACAATGGCCGCCGGCTTTGTGTCAATATTCGACGCCAGGATCAGGGGAATCTGAAACTGACTCCAGGCGCTCAGGAACATAATGAGCATACTGGCACATATGATAGGATAGGACACCGGAAGTATGATCCGGAAAAATGTCCTTAGCCGTCCGCAGCCGTCCACAAGGGCGGCTTCTTCTAATTCCCTGGGTATCGTCGAAAAGTAATTGCTCATCAGCCAGATGCTCATAGGCAGAAAGGAGCTGGCATATACCATGCTCAGCCAAAAAGTGCTGTTGAGCAGTTCCATAGCCGAGAACATCCTGTATAGAGGAATGATAGTCGCAAACACCGGAATGACCATAGTAATCAAGATCGCGTTCTTGATGATCTTCTTCCCCCTGAACTCCATCCTGCTCAGAGTGTAGGCTGTGACTGCAGCCACAGGAATCCCGATGACAAGTGTACACGCCACTGCCTTCAGAGAGTTCTCAAGCCCTCGGAAAAGCCGGATATGCTGCTGACTGATAGAATCAAACAGCGTAAGATAGTTATCCCAGGTAATCTCGCTGGGGAACATGTTCATAGTATTTTTAAACATCTCATACTCCGGTGTGACAGAAATCGAGAAGGCCCACACAAAAGGTCCCACTGTCAAAACAAGAAAGATAACCACCGCCACCCAGTAGAGAGGAGAAACTTTTTTCTTCAAAATTCCACCTCCCTGTTCAGACTTCTAAGATAAAAGAACCCAAGCACGGCCGCCATCAGCATAATCAGATAAGTAAGAGCGCTCCCCTTTCCAAAATCCAGAAAGGAGAAGGTCGTGAGATAACTCTCGATCAGAAGATTTTTCCCCAGATCTTTGTACCCTGCAAGGGCTACGATCTCGTCAAAAATATTGATGGCCGTGATCGATGCAGATGTAATGCCAATACCGATAAAAGGCATCATGAGCGGTGCCGTTATATATCGGAAGACAGTCACCCTGCCGCCGCCGTCTATCTTTGCTGCCTCATAGAGTTCTTCCGGGATAGCGTGCAGCCCCGAGAGACAGACGATCGCACAGAACGGAATACTCCTCCACGCCACCACGATAGCCACGATCAGAAGAAGCAGCCACCGGTCTGTCAGCCACATAATGGGCTCTTCTATAAAATGCAGACTGATAAGGAGCTTGTTCATAAAACCATATCCTGGATGAAAAATAAAACGCCATATGATCCCATTTACAATGGGCGGGAGCGCCCAGGGAAGGACGGCCAGCGCCATCAAAAGCCCCGATATCTTTGTATCCACATTGAGCAGAAGAGCCACACCAAACCCCAGGACTGTAGTCAGGATAACAACTACGACAAGGAGGAACAGAGTATTTTGCAAGCTATACATAAAAGAGTCTGAAGTAAGGACATCCACATAGTTGGACAGGCCCACAAAGTCTGTGTCCTCCGGGCTGGTCAGCTTCATCTCCTTTAAGCTATATGAAAATGTCATGATCGTCGGATAAAACACCAACACGCCCATTATAAGAATAATGGGCGCCAGTAATGCATAAGGTAATATCTTACTTCTTTTCAATTAATTCATTCACTTTCGCATTCATCGCATCAAATGCCTCCTGGGGAGTCTGCTCTCCGAGAACCATCTGATTAATGTTATTGTACATAGTGTTGCTCATCTCAGAATAGTAGGAAGGAACGCCATTGGGAAAAACAGACTTGATCAGGTCTGCCTCGTCCAGCATGGCCCCTGCATTTTCAAATGTGCCATCTTCTACCATTTCTGCCAAGACTGAGTTTCTTGTCGGAATGGAACTGTTGACTGCGTACATTCTCTTCTGGACATCTGCTGAGCTGTACCATTTAACGAACTCCTGGGCTGCTTCTTTGTTTTCTGAGAAGGAAGTAATTCCAACTGCTTCCGGAAGAGCCATTGTCTGCGGAGATGTTCCGTCTGTTCCCGGAAGAAGGATAGGAACAATGTTTCCGATCTCTGAGCACTGCTCAGGATCATTGCTGATACCCACAAACTTGGTAGGACCTACCATAAAGCTGGCCTCGCCCGATGTGATCTTGCGGTAGCAATCCATGCCATTGAAAGAAATAGATGCTGGATCCACAAATCCATCCTGCACAAGCTGGTTCTCAAATGTCAGAGCATCCATGACCGCTTCTTCATTCAGTGTATCGTCATCATTGAACACCTGGCCACTTCTTGAGAAGGCCATCCACATCATGGAAGTGGTGGCAGACTCATCCGCGTTCATCGGCATTGTGTAGGGATACTCTACGATCCCTGCTTCTTTTATCTTTTTCAGAGCATCATATACCTCATCCCAAGTCTCAGGAACTTCTGTAATTCCAGCCTGCTCAAAATGCTCTTTATTATAGTAGGCGATCCGGTAATCATTTGCATAAGGCACAGCAAGTATCTCACCATCAATGGTAAAAGTCTCAAGAGTAGGCATGTCCTCCTTGTCCTCATCTGTCATCTCGATAGGCTCCAGCCATCCCGCGCTGTTCATCTCTCCTACCCATGACCAGTCTACCTCGATCACGTCAGCTGCTGCCTCTCCGCCGCTGGCCGCAATAGACACCTTATCCCGGATATCATCCCAGCTCACCTCATTAAAAATGACAGAGATACCTGTCTCCTCCGTGAATTCTGCCAGCAGCTCATCTCCCGGGTTTGCCCAGTCAGGCGCCATAAAAGTGATTTCCTTACTTTCACCGGAAGAAGAGCTTTTCTCTCCGCTTTCACCGCTGCTGTCCGAGCCGCATCCTGCTGTCAGTGTCGCTGCCATAGCTGCACAGAGCAGCATGCTCACCAGTTTCTTTTTCATAATTGTATACCTCCTACCATACCTTTTTCTCTGGTATCAAAGAAAGTATAGCAAGCAGGGAATTGGGCGTCTAATCGTTTTTTCACATGTATGATCCCACTTATCGTTTTCATCAATATGTCCTGCGGGTTTACTCTCTCGTAAGCTTCCGTATCCAGTTCCCGTAGTGGGACTCCAGAAAGGCAGGCACGCATTTAAATATCTGGTCTGCGTTGAGGCAGCACACCACCACTGCCGGAGAAGCCTTCACCACAAAAGCCATAGCAAAGGACAGGGGGATGACGATCATCCAGATGCTGACCAGGTCCATCTTCACTACGAACATGGCATTGCCGCCGCCACGGATGATGCCGTTGTTGGTGGGCATCTGGTAGGACATACCCACACAGACCACGCTCAGGATGATGAGGAACGTATTCATCATCTCCATCGCCTCCGGGGACAGGTCATAGAGCGTCATAACGGGGATGCGGATCAGAAAGAGGAGCAGGCCGGACACAAGGCCGATCACCACGAACATCCTCTGCATGATGGAGGAGTAGTGCTTCACAAGAGGGATGTTGCCCGTCCCGATAGTCTTTCCCACAATGACCGACGCGGTGGAGGAAGCTCCCACAGACATGGATTTCACCAGCAGGAACAGGGTGGACGCCGCGCTGTTTGCCGCAATGGCGGCAGCGCTCATGTGCCCCAGTATCACAGTCTGCAGAGCCGTGTTGAGCCCCCACAGTCCCTGCACCACCAGCATGGGCAGGCACACCCGGAAATAGTCTCCCGCCATCAGGCGGTCCGCCCGGAAATAATCTTTCAGCTGCAAATGCAGCTTTTTTTCTTTTTTCGCTATATAGACAAGGAGCACAGCGCACTCCGCGATCCTGGCCGCCAGCGTCCCTATGGCCGCTCCTTTCGCCCCCAGCTCAGGCGCTCCAAATCTCCCGTAGATCAGCACATAGTTGATACAGCAATTGACGCAGAACGCCATGACCGACAGCCAGAAGGCGATCTTTACCGTCTCCACGCTCCGCAGCGTGGCCAGCAGGATGATAGTCACCGCGAAGAAGACGTAGGTGTATTTTACGATCCCCAGATAGGCTGCCCCCTCCCGTATGATGGACTCCTCCGTGGTAAAGAGCCCCACCGCTTCCCGTGGAAAGAAGCTGACCGCCGCAAAAAGAACGACTGCTATAAACAGCCCCGCCCGCATGGCCACCGAGGAGATCTTCCGCATGGGCTCTGTCTGCCGTTTTCCCCAATACTGGCTGCAGAAAATCACAAGCCCGTCCCCCAGAGCCATCAGAAGCTGCTGATAGACAAACTGGATCTGATTCACAGCCGCCACGCCGGAGAGAGCTGTCTCACTGTACCCTCCCAGCATCACATTGTCCGCCAGATTGACACTGATCGTCACCACATTCTGAAGCACCAGCACAATGTAGATGGAAAAGAAATTTCTGTAGAATCCTTTTTCTGTTTTCATGCCTTCTGACCGCCTTCCCTCTCCTGGTTTCTTCTGTATTCCCCGGGCGTACATCCGATATATTTTTTAAACTGCCGGGAGAAATAATTCTGATTGGAAAATCCGTTCTCCACAGCCACTGAATAGATGGACTTTTCCGAATTTCTCAGGCTTCTGCAGGCATTGGTAAGCCTCACGCCCATAAGATAGCGATACACAGACGTGCCTGTATACTCGCGGAACAGCTGGTTCAGCCTTGTCTTGCTGTACCCAAACCAGCGGCACAGCCCTTCCAGGGTAATGTCCTCCCTGTAATGCTCTTCCAGATAGCGGATGATCTCTTTCGCCGTCCCAGTGGCAGTGACCGGGAACTGATGATGGTTGGCTATATAGTCCGCACAGACCCTGCACATGGTCACAAAAGCCCCGATCTCTTCCAGATCGATGCGCACCAGCTTTTTCACCCCCTCCGCGATCTCCTCCTCGCTCCCCAGGTTCATCTGCCTGGCTTTCTGCATCACCTCTTCCGCGGCTCCCTCCCGCTTTTCCAGCATCTGCCCGGTCATCATATACCCTGCCAGGCGCCCGTAGTGGTAGAGGGGAAACACTGCCTCATACAGCCCCATATGGCACCGGTAAATATGTACTTTGTGCTCCTCCCGCACCGTTGCAAAAGCCTCTCTGTTGTCCCGGCCGCATCGTTCACATCCCTGGGAGTTCCTGGCCACCAGGCTGCAAAAATAGGCGCCTGTATCCGGATACCTGGCAACAGAATGCCCCTCCAGGTCATACACGTCGATGAGGATGCCCGATATGGCATACAGCTGCTTTAAAATATCTTCCAGCGAAATGATCTCTGACATATTTCTTCCCCCTGCTCTTCCCGGACATGAATAGTATCTTCTGACATATGTGTCCGATTGTGCTAATCATAAACATATTATACATTGTTTTCCCTTTATCTTCCATATAATATATTTTTTGCGGAATATCCAAATGGACTTATATTTTTAAAACACGTGGAAAGGATATGATCTACTATGAACTTTATGCAGGATATGACAAAAGGATCTCCGTTCAAGCTTCTTCTGTCTTTTTCTATTCCCCTTCTTATCGGAAGTCTGTTCCAGCAGTTTTACACCATGGCGGACTCCATTATCGTGGGGAAATTTGTTGGCGCGGACGCCCTTGCTTCCATCGGCGCCTGCTCCTCTGTTATCTATTTGCTGTTTTCCCTTTTTCTCGGGCTTTCTGCCGGAATCGGGATCGTGATCTCCCAGTATTTCGGCGCTGGTGACGGCAGCACAGTGCGCAAAGGCATTGCCTGCTCTGTGTACATCCTGCTGGCAGCTTCTATTTTGCTGACACTGATCGGCCTTACGCTTGCCAGACCAATTCTCACCTTCCTTGGCACACCGGAGGAGATCATGCAGGATGCTGCCGTCTATTTCCAGATCACCAGCGGAGGGATCGTGGCCGTCGCCTTTTACAACGGCATCTCCTCCATCCTCAGAGCGCTGGGAGACAGCCGGACGCCTCTGATCTTTCTGGCTCTGGCCGCTCTTTTAAATGTGGGACTGGACCTGCTCTTTGTCACGGTATTCCACATGGGTGTTGCGGGCGCCGCCCTGGCGACGGCCATTGCCCAGTTCTCCTCCGCCTGCGCCTGCCTTGTCTTCTCCCTGAAGACAAACCCGTATTTTCATATTAAAAAAGAGGAATTCCGTCCGGATACAGGCCTGATACGGCGGATGATGCACATCGGACTCCCCCTGGCGCTGCAGAACGCCATGATCGCCTTCTCCTGCGTCATGCTCCAGAGTGTCATCAACTCCTTCGGCACCATGATCATGGCTGTCTTCACTGCCACCAACCGCATTGAAAATCTGGTAAATCAGATCTACATAGCCGCCAACACGGCCCTGTCCAACTACACAGCCCAGAACCTGGGAGCAGGGAACACAGACAGGGTCCGCGCCGGCACCCGGTGCTGCATTCAGATCACTGTAGGATTTTCGCTCCTCATGGTCCTTGTCATGTACCTGTGCGGTCACATGTTCATGGGATGGTTTGTGACCGATCGGCAGGTCATTGAGACCGGCGCCCAGGCCCTGAAACTGATCAGTCTGTTTTTTGTCTTCTGGGGACTCCTCTACGTCTTCCGCGGCGTTCTGAACGGAGCCGGGAACGCAGGGTTCGCCCTTGTCAGCGGAATCCTGGAAGTCGTCGGCAGAATGGGGTGCGCCTTCCTTCTCACCTCCATTCCCTTTATCGGACAGTGGGGAATCTGGCTGGCCGAGGGGCTCACATGGATCCTTGTATCCGCAGCCGGAGCCATCTGCTATTTCCGCGGAAAATGGACGCAGAAGAAACTGATAGCATAATTCTCCGCCTGAATTCTGTATGCCGCTCCTTCAACTTTTCTCACTTGATTGATTTCGTCCTTAAAATAAGGTACAATAACTTCAAACAGGAGAAAGGAGGCACACCATGGAAAATTACACAAATCTGCTGAAAAAATTAATCCCCGGACTTGTCCGTATTTTTCAGGATTCAATTACAAGTATCATCCTCTATGGCTCTGTGGCAAGAGGAACTCAGACAGAAGAATCAGATATTGACATCGCTGTCCTGGTCAGATCATATACCAAAGAGATGCACGAACAGATGACAGATCTTGTCGTAGACTTGGAATTAGAATATGACAAAGTCCTTTCCGTGCTCCTTATTGATCATGATAAATTTGCAGAGTGGGAAAATGTAATGCCATTTTATAAAAACGTGAAAAAGGAAGGGATTGTATTATGGCCGGCAGCATAAAAGATTTATCAAGATACCGGTATGAAAGATCCTCTGAAGAACTAGAAAACGCAAAAGCAATGTTGAAACCGGTAAATATAAGCTTGCTCTTAACCGATCCTATTATTCTATTTTTCACGGTATGCGCGCAGTAAATGTCCTGGATGAATTTGACAGCAGCAAGCATAGCGGTGTCATTGCCCATTTTAATCAATACCATGTTAAGACAGGCGATTTCTCTAAAGAAGCATCGAAGATCATCCGAACATCTTCTGAAATGCGTGAACATGCTGACTACGAAGATTTTTTCGTTGCTTCCCGCCAGGATGCTGAGGAACAAGTTCAAAAAGCTCAAACATTTCATGAATTTATTACCAACTATCTACAGAAAAAAGAAATATTGTAAAGCAGTAAGTATCCCGTTTCCTGTCCTGACACAAAATCGTACAACTTCTTCTCAAATTTAAAGTGCTTCAAGCTCTTATAAACAAAGAGTTTGAAGCACTTTAAATTTGAAAGGCGCAGACCGGATTTGAACCGGTGAATCGAGGTGTTGCAGACCTGTGCCTTACCACTTGGCTACTGCGCCTGATACATGACTCCGACGGGAATCGAACCCGTGTTACCGCCGTGAAAGGGCGATGTCTTAACCTCTTGACCACGGAGCCAGATACGATATAGACAGTCAGCTCTCTCAAGCTGACCGTGAGATATCGTATCACACTCCGCTGTAAATTGCAAGGCATTTTTTTATTTTTATCCCTTTTCCTCCCACTTGCGCATTTTCAGTTTTAAAAGCGCAAGCGCTTTTCTGGCGTCCGCCTCTGTCACAGTATTTTCTGCCAGCATTTTCGTCTCATCTCCCGGCTGATCCATCCTGTCCAGCGCTTTGTAATAGCAGATCACGCCGTCCAGGTGGTCGTTTTGGACTACAAAGTCCTTTGCAGGGCACTGGCTTAAGACTGCCGTGGGGACGCCCCGCTTTTCCGTCTCCTCAATAGCATGCGCAAAATCCACATGATTATTCCCGATCCCATTGCAGGAGAAAATGGCGCCGTCCACCCGCATACATTCCAGTGAGACACCCACTCTCTCCGCCGAAAGATATTTGTCTTCGTTCTTATCCGGGGATCCTACAATCACGATCCCCCTCAGGTTGACGTCCCTGTCCTCCGACAGCACCTCCACCAGAGGATCTCTGTAATAGTGGAGCGTGGTCTCTTTCATGCTTGTACCTATACCCATAGTCTCCTCTCCTTTCCGCCAGGGTCTCCCGCCTAGTCCATTGCGTGCATAATGCCGTCACGGAATTCGTTGGGCGTCACCACCACCGGCATCCATCCCATATCAATGACAGAGCGTCCGCCCTCGTAGCCGCAGGGCTCATTTCCAAACAGCCTCGTGTCGTACACAGCCCCCTGCCCGGAGACTTCCTTGACGATCACCACATCCTTGCGGCCCGGCTCATAGGTCTCCTGGAACACGTGCTTTTCCGTGCACTTGTACCCGTTGAATTTCTTCATCTGTTCCCGGAAGATCTGGCAGAACACATCGCAGGCTCTGTGGATCGCCTCCGGACCGGGCCGGTCCGCCCAGGTCCCCTCCCGCAGCACCACGTCAAAGGAGATCAAAAGGTCACTCTCCAGGGGAGTCCCGGGCCTGCCCCACGCGATCTTGTCCCGCAGGATCCCATCGCTGGCGCCAAAATTGCACACCTGCCGGCCGGCCTCATCCACCCCTGTCAGGATCACATACACCCCCGTCAACGTGTGGGTAATCCCCTCTCCCACCTTTCCAAGCACTTTCGTGGAGAGAGGGATAACGTCCATCACCGTGTTGGTGTGCTGGTCATGCTCGTCGGGCCGGATGATCCGGATCGAAATGTCCTTGATCAGCGGTTCCTTCTCCCGGATCTTTTCCGCCACAGACGGACACACTGTCATATGCCCGTCCAGTGTGACCCGGTTTTCTTCCCCGTATTCCAACGAGGATATGTGGTAGGCCCTCACGGTAAGTCTTGTTCCTGTCTCCATCTGTCATCCCTCCTGTATTTTTTATAAATGTCCTTCTTCTCTGTAATATGTAAGGATCATCTCCACCATCCGGTCATAGCTGGCTACTCCGTCCTCCTGCCCGTTGGCCTTCAGATAACTGTCGTTGATCTGGTCCGACACCTCGGCCACCGGCGTGTCATACTTCGCCCAGAACCTGCTGTTGGCTTCCAGGTCCGCCTCCGCTTCCTCCGACAGCTCACTTCGCACTTCCTCGTAGGCATCCGGATCCACATCATAGAGCGCATTTGTACAGTAGATCCACCCCAGCATATAGCCGCTGTAGTTTAACTCCAGGCTGTCTGCCCGGGTACTGGCCAGATATCCTATAAAATTCGCTTCCTGCTCCTGCATGAATCCCCGCAGGTGAGCCAGCTCATGGCAGGCTGTAAAAGGAATGTTATAGGCAACCATATCCGTATTGTAATTTGCCTCTATCGTAAAGGGCGAGTAAATCCCTGTCAGCTGCTGGACGGACAGGATCCAGGAAAATTCCAGGCCATTGGGCTGCGGATAGCAGCCCTCCAGGCAGGGGTATTCCAGTGCCAGCTTTTCCATTGCCCGCACAGCGTGGACAGACACATCCTCTGTCAGCACCATGATCCCGTTTTCATCCCGCTTTACCTGCTGCCCTGTCCGGTTCACCGCCGATGTCAGCTCCTCACAGACTGCCTCCAGTTCCTCCACCGTGGCCCCCTCCCACGTAAGCCCCGTCTCCTGCGCGAAGGAGCTCCTGTGATAGTTCACGCCGCAGAAGGCGGCATAGAGAAAGAATAAGATCCCGGCCGCCAGAAAGATCCCTGAGAAAAAGGCTGCCAGGGGCTCTCTCACATTCTTTCCCCGCCGGCATCTGTACACAGTCTTTATGATCTGCCACACAAGAAAGGCGATCAGCACATACAGCATAAACTCAGACGCAGAGAAGGCGAATATGCCAAAAAAACGACCCAGTGTAGCCACAAAAAAGGAGTAGACGTGAAGCGTGTACCACTGGGCAAACTCTCCGGATACTGAGGCGGCAAACAGAAGAAGAAACGCCGCAGCGAAAAGGACAATGCCCGCCACAGCCCGTCTCACAGCTGTCCCGTAAACATTGTTTCTCTTCTCGTCCCGTATTTCTCTCACCTTTCTCTCCTCTGTCCCCATGCCCGTCTCCTCTTTTGTCGCTTCATTTCCTGGTTGTAATCACATTATACACCCTCCTGTTACCACATAGTATAAAAAAAGCGGATAGCCCTCAAAAATATACAGAAAATTTTTGCCATTCCGCATCCCAGAGAGTATAATAACATGCATAGCCTATTAATACATTTTAAGAAAGGACATAACATACTATGAAACAGCCAAACATTCTGTTCCTGCTGGCCGATGACATGGGGCACTGGGCCATGAAGAACGCCGGGAACACAGACATCCACACCCCCAATCTGGACAGACTTGCCCAGAGGGGTGTAAAATTTGACAACTTTTTCTGTGCCTCACCGGTCTGCTCACCGGCCCGCGCTTCCATCCTTACCGGAACTATGCCCTCCTGCCACGGCATTCTTGACTGGCTGGACGGCGGCAGCATGGACAGAGCCTCCCTATCCAGGGAAAGTTTAGAATATATGCCCCACGAGACTATTCCCATCCAGTACACGGATCACCTCACCGCCTACACAGACATCCTGGCGTCAGGCGGCTACCGCTGCGCCCTCTCAGGCAAATGGCATATGGGAGACAGCATGACGCCCCAGCACGGTTTTTCCCACTGGTACACCATCGGCGGGGGCGGCGTCAGATACTTCAACCCTGAGACCATCGAGGACGGGGTTCTCTCCGAAAAGGAAGGATACATCACAGACCTCATCGGCGAAAACGCGCTGGAGTGCCTGGACAGGTTCTCAAAGGAAGACGCGCCTTTTTATCTGAGCGTCCACTTCACTGCTCCCCACAGCCCGTGGGAGGAGACGGATCACAAGAAGGAATATCTGGATCTGTACAGGGACTGTGATTTCAATGCCACTCCTGACCTTCCCTACCACCCCTGGCAGGTCTTCACCTGCCCCCACGGCCAGGGTGAGCGCCGCAGGGAATTACTGCGGGGCTACTACGCCGCCATCACAGCCATGGATCACCAGATCGGGCGTCTGATGGACCGCCTGGATGAGCTGGGGATCGCAGACAACACCATCGTTATCTTCACCTCCGACAACGGCATGAACCTGGGACAGCACGGCATCTGGGGCAAGGGAAACGGGACTTTCCCGCAAAATATGTACGACAGTTCTGTAAAGGTGCCTTTCATCGCCTCCTGGCCGGGGCATTTCGCGAAAGGGGCTGTGTGCAGTGAGCTGTTCAGCCACTACGACATCCTGCCCACTCTGTGCCATCTGGCCGGCTGCCCTGTGAACACAAAACAGGAAATCCCGGGCCACAGTTTTGCCCGATGGCTGGAGGATCCAGAGCTGGAAAGCAGCCGCCCTGTAGTCGTATTTGACGAATACGGCCCTGTCCGGATGATCCGGGACAAAGAGTGGAAGCTGGTTCTTCGTTACCCCTACGGCCCCAATGAGTTCTACCACCTGACCGAGGACCCGGATGAGACTGAGAACCTGTTCCATGATCCGGCCCAGGAAGATCGCATTGTAGCCATGCGCCGCCAGATGGAAGAGTGGTTCCTCCGCTATTCAGACCCGGACCTGGATGCCAGAAAAGAGGGCGTCACCGGCACCGGACAGTACTGCCGGGCCGGAAGCCGGGCCCATCTCCTGGAGAAATACGGGCCAATGCCCAGACCTGTAAAAAAAGAATAAAACAGGGGGGTACCTCCGTGACGCTGTCGCCACAGAGGTACCCCCTCTTTTGTTCTGCCTGCTTTTCTGTTTTTATTTCCGCACCTGCTCCATCCGGATCACAGCGCCCCCGTTCCGTCTGGACTCCTCCGCCGCCAGCGCAATGTAGTGGCTCTCCAGAGAGCGCTCTACAGAAGAAATTGTGTCATCCTCTGACTGCTCGCCGGTGACAAAATCCAGGAACGCGCTCACCAGGCCCCTGTCTCCTCCTCCATGTCCTGAGAAGTCCTCTGCCATCCTGGAGACATCGATCAGCTCCGCGTCCTTCCCAAACGGAATTACTTCTATCGTGTTAGCCCCCATGTCGGCAATGATCTGCCCTTTTGTGCCCATAAGCTTTGCATATCTGGAGCAGTCTGCCGTAAATCCGCACATTGTAAAGCTGACAGTCGATCCGTCCGTCATATTCATGTTTACCACCTGATGGTCCACAACATTATTGTCACAGTAGTAAACACAGCGGCCGTAGGGCCCCTCTTCAAGAGCTCTCCTCACACTCTCCCCGTCTGGATGCATGGTCAGGACATTGGCCGGCCAGCCGCTGTTACTTGTTTTCCCATAATGTCTCCTTTCTTCATTATTAAGAAAACAGGAGCGCTGCCCCTCTATCGGATCACGATAACGAGGCAGCGCTCCTGTTTTTTTATCTGGCCTCAGGCCGGATACACTCTTAACCTTTGATACCGCCGCCGGTAACACCGGAGATGATCTTCTCTGACAGGAAGACATACAGCAGCAGCGTGGGCAGGAAGACGATGACAACGGCTGCGAACAGGCCGCCCCAGTCTCCCGTGTACTGCATGGACGAAAGCACGCTCTTAAGTCCGGGTCCTACAGGCATGATATCCGAGGACGATGCAAAGATCAGCGAGATAAAGTACTCATTCCAGATATTCATAAAGATGAATATACCGACCGTGATGATACCCGGCTGAGCCAGCGGGAACATGATCCTCCAGAATGTCATCATAGGAGTACAGCCGTCGATGGCTGCCGCCTCCTCGTATGTCCTGGACAGGTTCTGGAAGAAGGTCATCAGGAATGTGGTCGTGTACGGGATCTGCATTCCTATGTACAGGAAGATCAGAAGTCCTCTGGAGCCGTTGATGCCAAGCTGAATAGAGATGGACATCAGCGGGAGCACGATCATGATGTTCGGGATACTCATGGCAACGAGGAAACCGGACCGGATCGGCTTATTTCCGAGGAATGTGAATCTTGAAAGCACATAGGCTGCCGGCGCACTGATGACAACCGCGCCTACCATGGTGGCCACGGAATACAGCAGTGAGTTCATGAAAAATGTGGAAATGCTGTTTGCATTCCATGCATTGATATAGTTTTCAAAATGAAAGCCGCTCTCAAACTTGAAGACCTTGCCCTGCATGATCTCCGGAGCTGTGGAAAAGCTGGCTGCCAGGATCCACACCAGAAGGAAGATCGTGAAGAACACCCAGATGCCTACAATAAGATAACCGGGAATCAGTTTCACTTCTTTGCGAGGATTAAACGGCTCTCTGACCTTTTTTTCTTTTTCTTTCTTTTTTCCAAACATAAAAGCCATCCTCCTCTCTTAGAATTCCAGGTCGTCGTCTTTGACGAGCACGTTGACAAGTCCGAATACGACAAGCACGATCAGCGCCATCAGGATACCTACCGCAGCGCCCACACCGGCGTCACGGGATGTGCTTCCAGTTGTTCCGAACACAGCGTTGTACATGTACACAACCGGAGTGATCGTCGCGTTGTCGGACGGCTGGGGTGATGCCCACATCTGTGACCATACGAAGAAGCCGACAATGCTGATGGTCCAGAATGTCATACATGTCTTGAACACGCCCTTGATCAGCGGCATAGTGATGAAGCTGAACTGTTTCAGCTTGTTCGCTCCGTCGATAGTGGCAGCCTCGTAGTAGTCCGCCGGGATCCTCTCAATACCACTGATGAATATCAGCATGAAATAGCCCACCGAGCCGAAGCAGAAAGCGATCAGCAACGACCAGAACTTCCACGTTCCGTTCATGTAGTCGATCTTCGCCAGCTCCTCCAGCCCCAGAGCCTCAAACAGGCTGTGCAGAAGACCGAAGCGCTTGTTGAACACGTACTGGATCCACATAGTGGAGATAGCAACCGCGTTGATAATGTTGGGTACATAGATGACCGCGCGCCAGAATGCTTTCGCCCGCACACCGCTTGTCAAGATGACAGCGAAGAGAAGTGCGATGACCATGACAGCGATACCGCCAATGACGTAAATCTTGATCATGTTGACCATGGATGTCTGGAAAAGCTTTGTCCCCAACAGTTTCTCATAGTTTCCCAGACCGTTAAAGCTCCACTCGCTCATCGGGTCGCTGACGCCTTCCACATTAAAGAAGCTCATGATGACTGTACGGATGATAGGATACAGGAACATGATGATGAAGAAGAGCAGCGCCGGAGTCAGAAAGCAGACGATCATTTTCTTATTCTGTTTCAAGAAGATGTCCCCCTTTCTCTCAGATTGTTTTCTGTGGTACTAAAAAACGGTATGGCAGACAGCATCTGCCTGCCATACCGGTGTTATTCCAGATTGATTATTGAGCAGCAGACAGTGCTGTAATGAAATCATCCGGAGTGATGTCGCCCTGGATCAGTTTTACTACGTTCTCATTGATGATAGGAGTAAAGTCAGGATTTGTCTCAAGACCAACTGCCCAGTCATAAGCCTTTGTCATTTCCTTGAAGTAAGGCTCTGCCGCAGAGATTGCTGCCGGCCACTCTGTGTTCTCCGTATCAGCAGGGATAGAGTTAACGGAAGAAGCCATCTCAAGGTCATAGTCGCCTGTAGCGATCATTTTTGCGAAGTCGAAAGCTTCCTGCTGCATATCGCTTGTGTTAACGATACCATAGCCCTGTGCACCAACCATGGATGCCTCAGCTCCGTCTACACCGCCCTCAACTGACGGCCACGGGAAGAAGCCAAAGTCTACCTCTGTACCTGTGTTCTGAAGGATCTCGTTCGGGATCCAGGATGCATTCAGAACCATGCAGCTCTCGCCGAAGCCGATCTCGTTCTGTCCGTCCGGATACTGTGCCGGAGCGTTGGGTGAGAAGTATCCGTTCTCTACTAATGTAGCGATATCTTCCGCAGCCTTCTTAGCCTCCGGAACATTTGCCCAGTTGCTGTTGTTGAAGCAGTCAAGAACTGCGTCCTGTCCGATGTATCTTGCAAGCTGGAAACCATAGATCAGGTTTACAGAGTCAGAGTTACATGTGATCGGGTTGTAGCCTGCGTCTTTTACCTTCTGGCATACATCCAGGAACTCGTCCCATGTTGTAGGAACATCTGTCACGCCGGCTTCCTCGAACATAGCCTTGTCATACCATACACCCGTTGTGTATACCTGATAAGGTACTGTGTAGAGCTTTCCATCGCCCCATGATTTAGCCTTGTCAAGGATAACAGGCATTACATGGCTCTCAAACTCTTCCTCGCCCTCCAGTGTGGACAGGTCTACAAGGTAATCCTTTGTGTTCATGACAACACGCATATAGTCGTCGTCGAAGAGGTCGATGTCCTCGCCTGCCTCAAGAGCTGTGCCGATCAGAGTCTTCATATCACGGCCCTTCCACTCAATGTTGATGTGGATGCCCGTCTCCTCCTCGTAAGCGTCTGCAGCTTTCTGGATGACCTTAGCCTGTGCCTCTGTGGAGTTCCACATGGACCAGTAAGTCATTTCTTTGCCGCTGTCGCCAGAGCCAGAATCAGAGCTTCCGCTGTCGGAAGATCCGCATCCTGCTGCCAGTGTTGCGACCATTGCTGTTGTAAGTAATACACTCACAATTTTCTTTTTCATAATGTTACCTCACCTTCCTTAAAATATAGGGTTTTTAGTTCTGCTTTTTGGTTCGGGCAAAGCAGGCCCCGATATAAGGACGGACACCGGTATGCTCTTCATAGAAGTCCAGCCCGGCTTCCCCTTTTATCCATTTTTCAACATCTGCACTCTGCGCATCCTTTGCCTCCCGGTCATCTTCCGGGATGTTGGCGTAGTTGCCGTACAGATTTCCGCAGTACTGCGCTTTCTCAGTCTGGTGATGCCAGTCCTCTGTCCTGGCCTCATCCCCTGCATTTATAATAAGATTATTCTCTACCAGCATTCCGCCCTCGGACATGTTGGTCCGGATAAAGGGAACGCTTTCCTGTATAATGAATATGTTGTTGTGAATGTGCGCGTCTATGTTTCGCACCGGAGTGACGACTCCCGATCTCTCTATGCCGTCATTGACGCTGATGTTATAGCGGAAAATGTTGTTGACACTCTCTCCCTCGCAGAACATGACACATCCGCCCTCGTTGTCGTGGCTGTAGTTATACTGGTAGATGGTGCCGTCTCCCGAGTCCGCGTCCCAGGCTTCCCCGTCCTGGTTGAAGTGTGTGTGCGACGCTTCGTTGTACTGAAAGAGCGCTGTCTTGCATTTCCAGGGCCATATGGCCGCTGCGACCATGCCTCCCCGCTCTCCTGCCTCTGTGTACACATCCTCGTTCATATCGAGGGCCACATGTTCTGATACATTGTACTGTACCAGTGGCTTGAAGCAGTACATGGGAGTGATGGCGTCTCCTCCGATCTCCCGGATGCGGTTGTGCTCAATGACTACATTGACGGAGCCGTATGTTTTGACCACTTCGTCCGGCAGCTCCAGCGTGGTAAACCTGCCATGCTGGTAGGTATATCCGGCTGCGATCCCCCATCTTCTGCACCGCTCTACCCGGCAGTGGTGGATGTGAAGGCCGTCGTATCTGGCAACTCCCGTCCGGCTCTCGTCGGCCGGCGCCAGAGCGCTGGCGTAAATGCCGCCGTTGTTCAGATGCTTGTCATATACATTTCCGTCTACATCGTGGACATACAGGTTGTCCAGCTCGATCCCGTGAAGGGTTCCTCTGTCCTTTGCCACAATGCTGACGCCTGTCCGGTTCATCAGATCCCCCTGGTTGTACACCTCTCCTTCCCGGAGGGTGCTGTTGGTGATCTCAATGTTCCGCACCGTGATGTACTCCGCATCGTAGAGAAGCACTGCAGATGATACATACCCTTTCCACACGTGGGCCGGGCTGTCGAGAGGCGCTCCGTAGTTCTGATACCAAAGGCCGCTTCCCTCTGCCGCTATCACCGGCATCTCTCCCTGTCCATACGCATCTACTACAACAGGATGCTCCCTGGTGCCTCCCTCGTATATGTGGAGGTACTCTTCCTGGAAGACGGAGCCCCGCTCCAGAAGGATCATATCACCCGGCTCTCTTTTCTGTCCGGCTACTTTTCTCAGGCTCCGAAAAGGTGTCTCCTCTGACAAGCCATCGTTGTTGTCATCCCCCCGCAGGGTGCTGACGTAATAAATCTTCCTTCCGTCCATGTCTCCTCCTGTCCGCAATTTACTGCCTATGAACCTCTAAGCCGTCTGTCAGCTTATATCTGTATTATAGCTATCCCCTTTAGCCGTTTCTATCTTTCTTTTGCTCCTTTTTTTATAGTTCTTGCTTTTTTTGTGCATTCTATTTACAAAAATAAATGTTTTTCGTCAACATTCACTACATTTTACACAATTACACGCCGCAGATGTTCGCCGCACTTACGATATTTTCCCACAAATTGCACTTTCCGGACGCATTTTTTCCCTCTTCATTGGTGAAATAAGGGAGTCTCTCCTCCTCAAGCTCCGGCAGGGATGGGATCTTTCCGTCCAGATAATCCAGGATACGCCTGCGGGCGGACTTCAGCCTGATCTCCACGCCGGCCATGCGCACATCCATCACCTCATAGCCGTTGGGCTTGAACTCCTCCTGCCACATCTGCTCTCTCAGCGTGTGCATTTTCTGCACTTTCTTCCTGAGATCCGGCATCTCCTTGTCTGCGATCCTTGCCAGGGTGTCTCTGTCACCGGACAGGTAGGCGCTGCGGATCTTCACTCCCAGCTCGCACTTCCCGGCGTCGATGCTGGCCAGAAGTCTGTAATACCGGAACATTTTTTCCAGTTTACCCGCACGCTTCTGTGCCTTTTTCAACAGCTTTGCCGTCTCCGCGTAATACACATCCAGCCCCGTTCCCGCATACTGCCCGTCGAAGACGCCGGTCAGGGGATCCTGATAGAAGATCTGCTTGGAGGGGTTGGCGAATCCCTCATTGTACACGCCGGTTCCCGGTATATGGTCCAACCTGTCAAAGAGGAGCATATCCTGGTAGGACTCGCCGCAGAGCATCTTAAACCAGCTTTCCATCTCCTCCGGATCTGTGGACTCGCCGTAGGCACATCTGCTGTAGAAAGCTGCCATAGGAAGCCCGGCCCGCATGGGCGTCTCAGCCCCGTTGTCCAGCCAGAGGGTGCAGAAGCTGTCTGTCACGCCCGTGTCCTCCAGGCCGAGAAAAGCCTTCTTCGTGGCGTCCATGGCCTGGGCATAGTTGGGCGCAAGCCCGTTCCAGATCCAGGCTCCCCCGGCAAAGCACACCTGATCTGTCAGTTTTTTGTGGAGCGTAGCCATTCTTGTGTATCTGTCCTCATCATGTCCCTCATAGTCCCAGTATACAAGAGTGACTCTCCGGTCCGGCTTCTCGCTGTCCGGCCACTCATAGTCTGCAGGCACATTGTAATAGTCTCCGCCTCCCGGCGTCACAAAGAACATATCGCTCCAGATCATGGGCTCCAGGCCGTATTTTTCACAGATCTCCATCACCCTGTCCAGATGCCTGCGGATCAGCTCTCCCTGCTTCACTTCCCCGTGGATCCTCCGGTAGTTTCCGTAGCCCAGGTAGAACGCCTCGTCCATGCCCAGGTGGATCCTCTTTGATCGGTACATATCCTTGACAGAGGCCAGCATGGCATCGATCAGCCGGTAGGTCCTCTCCTCCTCAGCCAGCAGGATGTCCGCATCGTCCCTGTATTTTTCCATGGCCGGCCAACGCAGGGCTGTACGCAGGTGAGCCAGTGTCTGGATGCAGGGGATCATCTCAATGCCGAACTGCGCCGCGTAGGCATCGCACTCCCGGATCTCCTCCTTCGTATACCTGCCCCTGAGGGCGCCGAAGCAGGGATACCCCTCCACCTCGTAGGTGTCCTCCGTGTAGAGGAGCAGCCAGTTCAGTCCCATGAGAGCCGCCTGACGGATCATCTCCTTGACCGCCTCCACCTTGAGGACGCCGTTTCTTGAGCAGTCAAACATAAGTCCTGTGTTCCCCTGCGTTCCTTTGTTCTCCTCTCTCCACTTCTCTTTCCCCGCATGTTCCAGGGCCTTTCCCAGCGCCCGGAAAGCCTCGGGGCGCGTATGCCAGGAAATATACACATCTCTCCCCGCCTTTGCGACGCTGTATCCCTTCTCGTCAGTTCTTGTAAAATGGATGCAGAGATCTCCCTCCATCCCGTCTTTTGCCGTCTCGTGTCCTCTCTCCTCCAGTATGTCGCGGATCGGCTGTATCTGCAGACCTCCTGTGCGGTCCTCGGTTCCTCTGATCTTAATTCTCATAGTCTTCTCCTTTTCTTTTCACTTGCTTTTGCAGTGCAAGTATATTAAGATGATGGGGCAAAGGGCCTTGCCCTGTGACTAATGTTTTATCATGGTTTATATACGAATTCAACACAAAAAAAGCAAAGGAGATCTGCAATGAACAAAAACGGCTCTACATGGTACGACACAAACGGAGAACTGATCCAGGCCCACGGCGGCATGATTCTGGAGCACGAAGGGATGTACTACTGGTACGGCGAAAACAAGAACGGCGCCACATCCATCGCACCCTCAGGCGATATCCGGGTGGATTTTATCGGCATTTCCTGCTACTCCTCGCCGGACTGCATGAACTGGACATACGAGGGGCTGGCCCTGGAAGCCTCCGGCGAACCGGGACACGACCTCTACAAAGACAGAGTGGGGGAACGCCCCAAAGTTCTGTACAATAAAAAGACCGGCAAATTTGTCATGTGGTTCCATCTGGACTCTGCCGACTACACAGACGCCAGAGCCGGCATCGCCGTCTCTGACACTCCCACCGGGCCCTTCCGCTATGTCCGCGGGATCCGCCCCAACCGCTCAGACTGCCGGGATATGACTCTCTTCTGCGACCGGGACGGGAAGGCCTACCTGATCCACAGTTCCGACTGGAACAAGACCCTGCGCATCTCCAGGCTCACAGAGGACTATCTGGATGTGGACGGCGTGTACGGAAAAGCTTTTGTCGAGCAGGAGCGGGAGGCTCCGGCCCTTTTTGAGAAAGACGGCGTATACTACATGATCACCTCCGGCTGTACAGGCTGGGATCCAAACAACGCCCTCTTCGCCACATCCCCCACGGTCCTGTCCGGCTGGAAACTGATCGACAATCCCTGCGTGGGCGAGCATGCCCGCCAGACTTTCTTCGGACAGAGCACCTACATTTTCGAGAAAGACGGTGCGCACTATCTTATGCTGGATCACTGGAAACCCGAGAACCTGAAGGAATCCGGCTACAGTATCCTCCCCATTCAGATCCAGGACGGTCTGCTGACCATCCCCTTCCAGGAATACACAGATCTGTCCAAAAAATAGAGCAGAATTTATAAAAGGAGTGGCTGCCTAGAAGGCAGCCACTCCAAATTTTATCGCATTGTAGATATTGATTACAACGATCACCGCCATGAGAAAGATAAAGAGCCTGTCCACACCTTTCTCGCTGATCTTCTTGTTGATCCTGCTCCCGATGGTTCCTCCCAGGACGCCTCCTATGATCATGAAGACCAGGTAGACCAGCTCCACATCCGGGATCGTCCCTGTCACACAGGTCTGCACAAAGCTGGTGATCTGTGAGAACAGGATGATGTAGAGGGAAGAAAGAGCCGCCTCCTTGGTGGACATGGAAAAGAAGTACCCGAGCACCACCAGATTGATGGGACCTCCCCCGATCCCCAGGAAGCTGGACATGATTCCCAGCACAAGGCCGATCAGCACACAGAGCCATATCTGGCGGCAGTGTTTTGTGCGGATCTTCTCCTTGCAGATCGTGTAGACCAGCGTGCCCAGCGTGATCACGATGAGGACCAGCGCCTGGGTCATGCCCACAAGGTTTTCATCCCCCACTGCGTTTTTCAGGCTCTGGAACATAGCCTTCCCGGCCACACCGCCGGCCGCCGCTCCCACAGCCAGGGCCGTAGAGATCCCCACGTCCATCTTCGCCGTCCCGGCCCGCAGATTTTTCCAGACAGACACAAGGGACATGGCAAGCACTGTGCACCCCGACAGAAAGCTGATGCTGCTCACCCCCATGATCCCTGTGGCATCCAGCACCGGCTTGATAATAACGCCCCCTCCGATCCCGCAGATGGACCCTGCCGTGCAGGACAGGATGCTGACTGCAAAAAATATAAATACCATACCCATTTTCTTTTCTCCCTTCTATTCTGTCTTTTGATAATCTCCTCAGAATGCGGCGTACGCCGCACATTGTCCCTACATTATACTCTGTTTTTCTCTTTTCAGCCACAGAAAATCTCTCCTGCATTCGCCCCACCCGCTTGCTTTTCCCCCGGGAATGTATTATGGTAGATATAATTTCCCATAAGATTTGTATTTGCGAGATGAAGGAGAGATTATGAGACAACCAAATATTATTTTACTTATGACAGACCAGCTCCGCGGCGATGCTCTGGGCTATGCGGGACACCCGGACGTAAAGACTCCCTACCTGGACACCCTGGCCTCCCGGGGCGTTGCCTTTGACCGGGCCTACAGCGCCTGCCCAAGCTGCATCGCCGCCCGCGCCGCCCTCCACACCGGCATGGAACAGAGCCACCACGGCCGTGTGGGATACGAGGACAGCATCCCCTGGCGGTATGAGCACACCCTGGCAGGCGAGCTCACAAAGGCCGGCTACTACACCCAGTGTGTGGGAAAGATGCATGTCCATCCCCTGCGCAACTATCTGGGCTTCAACAATGTCGATCTCCACGACGGCTACCTCCATGCGGCCAGGTACGGAAACGTGCCATACCGGGAGTCACAGCTTGTGGCGGACGACTATTTCTACTGGCTGAAAAAGGAGCTGGGCGCCGATGCCGATGTGACGGACACAGGAATTGACTGCAACAGCTGGGTGGCGCGCCCCTGGACCCACGAGGAAAAGTACCACCCCACCAACTGGGTGACAGACCGGTGTCTGGATTTTCTCCGCAGGAGAGATCCGGACCAGCCCTTCTTCCTGATGGCCTCCTACCTGCGGCCCCACCCGCCTTTTGATGCCCCCCAGTACTATTTCGACCTGTACCGGGACAAGGATCTGCGTCCGCCTTTTGTGGGCACCTGGGAGAGCGATGAGTATCTCCGCCGGGAAGGGCGTATCTTTGACTCCAAGACTGGCCCGGCTGACAAAGAGCTGATCCGCCAGGCACAGATCGGCTACTACGCCTGCATCACCCACCTGGACCACCAGATCGGCAGGCTCATCATGGCTCTTGTGGAGCAGGAAGTGTATGATGACACCATCATCCTCTTCACCTCAGACCACGGGGAAGAGCTCTGCGACCACCACATGTTCCGGAAATCCCGCCCCTACGAGGGAAGCTGCCGTGTTCCCTTCTTTGTCTGGGCCGGCAAAAATGTCCATCTGGATCTTAAGCCTTCCGGCGTGTGCCACGGCGTGGTGGAACTCAGGGACGTGATGCCCACCCTCCTTTCTGCGGCAGGGGCCGATATCCCGGACTCCGTGGACGGCAAAGATCTTCTGCCCCTCCTGTCCGATCCCTCCGGGTCCGTACGGCCATGGCTCCACGGAGAGCACTCCTACGGAGATTTCTCCAACCACTGGATCGTCACGGAGACTGACAAGTACATCTGGCACTCCGCCACAGGCCGGGAACAGTATTTTAACCTGAGGGAAGATCCCCATGAACTGACGGATCTGATAAACGAAAGCACAGCAAAAGAAAGGATTTCCTTTCTCCGGTCCTGCCTGATCGAGTCCCTGAAAGACCGGCCTGAAGGATTTACAGACGGAAAAGTCCTGATTCCCGGCAGGCCCTATCCGGAGACAATGGAGCACACCCGAAACATCTGAGCAGAGGAGAGGACCTATGAGTCACAGACAATACGCTATCAAGCCCACAAACATTGACAAGCTGAATGCCCGTCTTCTGTCCGTTTCTCTGTCCAAGGACGAAAAGGACTGGCAGAGCGTTTTCCACACACATCATTTCACCGAGCTTTTCTTCGTGGTAAACGGGGAGGGGAACTTCCTCTTCCACGACGAAAAGTATCATATCCGAACGGGGGACCTGGTCATCATCCCCCCATACATGGAACACACGGAGCAGTCTATCAAGGGCACCCCACTGGAGTACTATGTCATCGGAGTGGACGGCATCTCCTTCCAGCCGGCAAACAAAAAAACCTGCGTACAGGTCTTCTGTAATTTCAGCAATAAGTCTCTGATCGCAGACCTCTTTGCGCAGATGCTCTACGAGGTGAGGAATCCCTCCTACGGTTCTGACAAGATCTGCCAGGATCTGCTGGAGATCCTGATCCTGCGCATCGTCCGCTATCAGCACGTGATCCCGGTGCCCATCACCTCCACCTACATGACAAAGGAGTGCGCCCGGATCAAAGAGTATCTGGACATCAACTACTCAGAGCCCATCACGCTGGACACGCTGACAGAGCTGACCCACATGAACAAGTACTACATGGCCCACTCTTTCGCCAAGTACACCGGCCAGTCACCCATCCAGTACCTGAACCAGCGGCGGATGGAAGCTGCCTGCACACTGCTGAAGGACACGGACCACTCCATCTCTTCCATATCGTCTACGGTGGGCTTTTCTTCTCAGTCCTACTTTACCCAGGCTTTCCGCAAAAAGTACGGCATGACGCCCATCAAGTACCGGCAGCAGCACGCCGACGGCAGCCGTTCAAACGCAGGAGGGGGCATCTAAACAAGATGCCCCGCCATGTACTCCAGCCGTCCTATGGATTCCGCAAAGAACTTCTGGTACGTCTCACAGTAATAATTTCTCATCTTGCCCTCTTCCGGGAAGCAGTCCCTGCGGCAGCCGCCCCGGCACAGAGGATACCATCTGCAGGTCCGGCATCTGTCGTCCCGCCTGTCCGCCTCCTTGAAAAAAGGATGTCTCTTACTCCCGGCCTCTTCCGCCGCTATCTTCTGCAGTTTCACAAAGTCCGTATCCGGATCTTTCAGATTTCCCATCTGCCACGCGTCCAGCGCGTAAAAGTCACAGGGATAGACGGTCCCGTCGCTCTCCACCACGTTCTGCATGCTGCATCTGCCGTACATGCTGCAGGCCTCCGGCTGTCCGCCCCGGAGCATGGCCACATAGTTTTCAAACTGCCGGATGTACACCGGACGCCCCGCCATCCTGTCCTGACACCACAGGTCAAAGAGGGTCCCCAGAGCCTCCCCGTACATTGTGGGGGTCAGGGAGAAGGACGCCTCACCCCGCACTGTGCCCAGGGGATCCAGGCAGGGGATGTACTGCTGATGGTCAAAGCCCTTCCGCATGAAAAACCGGTAGATGGCTCCGATCCGGGGGGCTGTCTGGGCATTCAGCACGCAGAGCACATGGAAGGGGATCCCCAGTTCACGCATGCGCTCCGCGCAGGCAAAAACCCTGGAAAAGGTTCCCTCTCCCGCCCGGTCCTTCCTGTTCTCGTCATGGGTCTTCCGGACACCGTCCAGGGAAAGTCCCACAAGGAAATTTTTTTCTTTCAAAAACTCAAACCATCTCTCATCCAGCCTGTTTCCGTTTGTCTGTATGGTGTACACCGCCTCCTGATCCGGCCTTTTTCTCTCCTCCACATATGCTGTAAAGTCTTCAAAAAAGGACAGACCTGCGAGTGTCGGCTCTCCCCCCTGAAAGCCGAACACGCAGGTCTGCGATGCCGCCAGTGCCTTGTCCACAACCGCGCGCATGGTCTCCCGGCTCATTTTCCCATGATCGCCCACAGCGCGGTTTGCTGCCTCATCCTTGTAAAAGCAGTAAGTGCAGTCCAGGTCACAGGCAGAGGAGACTGGCTTGATGAGAAGCTGAAGCTCTCTCATCTTTGTTTCTCCTTTATATCTTTTTCATCTTTTTCTTTTTAAATCTCGTACCAGTAGATACCGTTTGCCTCCAGGTCAAGGTCAAAGCTTGTGCCGTCTCCCTTGTACACAGTCGTGCTCTGGGGCTCGTAGGTATTGTTTACAACGCAGTACTTGCCGTTCTTCACATAGGCATGCACTTCTACATTGTAGTTGGTGCTGAACCATTTGTGCAGCTCGCCCTCATCGTGGGAAGCCCACAGGATGGAGCGGTACAGGAGACGGCTGTTCTCAAAGCTGTAGGGAAGTCCGCTGATGTAGACGCTGCGTCCCTTGCCAAAGTCATTGACAGCCAGCTGTACTTCTTTGTCATCCTGCTTCAGGATCGTAGTTCCCTCGTAAGCGTAAATATTTTTCTTTCCTTCACCGAAATCGATGTCGCCTTTGCAGTCCTCTGTGATGAAATGCTCGTGCTCATCCCAGTTATATTTGTCCACATTCAGAGTAAAGCCGTTCTCTTCCTCCACGCCCATGACTGTGGCCAGCTGGAAGAAATGTCCTTCATGCTGGTGCGCTGCCGGCTCGCCGACACCGATGAAACCGCCGCCGTTGTAAATAAATTTCTTTACAGCAGTGATGATCTTCTCGTCTGTCCAGTTCTCTCCTCCGGTGTAGGCTGTATCTGCATCGCCCACGTTCAGGATCACGTCAATGTCATCCAGTATCTCCGGGTTGCTGCGGATATCGTCAAAGCTGATCCACTTCACATCGAACGGTGCTCCGCTGAGGGCCTCGATGATGCCTGCGTAGGAGTAGTTCTGCTTATAGTAGATGGCGTGGTGCACCATGTGGTTGCCCCATGCTCTCATTTTACCCCAGCAGTTCAGGACCGCCACTTTCTTCACGCAGTAGGGAGTGGTTCCCTTAATGTTGTCGTACAGTGTGCGGAACTCCTGGCACACGCTCTCCACATAGTCGATAAAATCCGGGAACTGCATAGCCAGCTTCAGGTATCCGCCGTAGCCGATCCGGTCGATAGGGCTTCTCAGGATGGCACGTCTTGCTGTCACCCAGTTGATCTTCGCCTCCTTCACCGGGTCTCCTCCCTCGTGGAATGTATCCGGGAAGAAGTAGGGAAGAAGACGTCCCTCTGTGTACTTCACGCCCTTGATATCGCTGATCAGGCGCAGGGTAGATCCGTTTCCAACGCTTCCTACAACCGCGTCAATCCCAACATTCTTGAACTCGTCCATGAAAGGCTCCATGCCGATCCAGTGGTCGCCCAGGAACATCATGGCTTCCTTGCCGCACTCGTGGGTGATGTCCACCATCTCTTTTGCCAGCTTTGTCACTTCTCTTCTCTGGAAATCCTGGAAATCCCGGAATTCCCTGGAGGGGATGCGGTAGGTGTTGTTCATGTAGCCCTGGTCGATGATGTACTCGGGACGGAACTTGTAGCCCACTTCCTTCTCAAACTGCTCCAGGATGTAGGGGCTCACAGATGCGGAATATCCGTACCAGTCTACATATTTCTCCCTGGCCAGCTCATCAAAGATCAATGTGAACTGGTGGAAGAAAGTGGTGTAGCGGATCACATCCACGTGAGGGTTCTCCGCGATGAACCTGCGCAGACGCTCCATGGAGTAAGCCTTTGTCTTTGGCTGGCGCACGTCAAAAGTGATCTGCTTCTCAAAATTGGTCCAGCCGTTTGTCACTGCATTGTACATATGGACCGGATCCCACATAATGTAGGCAAGGAAGCTGACTGTATAGTCGTGGAAGGCCGCTGCGTCATGGATGGTCACATCCCCGGTCTCCCCGTCATAGCTCCATTTTTCCACCGGCACGACTTCCCCTGTGGTGCGGTCGATGACTTCCCACCATCTGGTGATATCATCATGGTCGTTCACTTTCAGCATATCCGGGTAGAGATGGTCCATCAGGTGGATGGAAAGCTCGCTCTCCACCGCTGTGTAGAACGGTGTCATGATATACATCTGCTGGATCTCATCCGGATTGGCCTTGGCCCACGCATTGTCCTTTCTTGTTGTGTAATATGTGGAGTAAACCTTCGCGTCCACGTTCTTCAGCTCTTCCGGATAATCCGTCCCGTCACAGTCACGGATAGCATCGGCTCCCCAGCGCTCTACCAGCTCCAGTGTCTCCGGTACAACATCAACGTCTGTAGGTATCGTAACTCTTCCTTTTGTCTGCTCCTTCACTTTTTTCTCCTTTCTCTCATACAATCGTTTTTAGTTTCTTTCCCTGCACAGTCTTTGTACATTTTACTTAAAGTAAGCATATTCGAAAAGAGGAAATCCGTCAATTTGCATGTTGCTTACATTTTTAGGATTCTTGCTTTGATTAGAAAGCGAAGACCATTGTTACTAAAATCGCAATCAAAAAAACCAGATGCTCCGCATCAGCCAATCGGAACATCTGGCTCTCTCTTTTATTAAAATTCCTTATTCTTCGCAATCAGCACAGACTGGCTTCCCATGTTCACCACGATCTCTCCATCGATCACGTGAATCTCGTCGAACTCCATGGTGTACCCCTCCTCATAGGAGTAAATCACCCTCCTCATGCTGCTCTTCATGGGCACGCCGATCACCCACACCGGCACCCGCACTTCCCGCAGCTCACTGCTGTGGTTGATGACAACGACAAACTGATCCGTGTCGTTAAACCTCCCGTAGGCCAGGACATTGTCCTGCTTCACCAGCCACCGGAGGGAACCTGTGCGGAACACCTCGTAATTCTTGTGTATGCGGATCAGCTCCCTGTGGTAGTCAATGAGTTCCTGATCTTCCTTTCCCCAGGGGTAGGTCCTTCTGCTGTCCGGATCTGTAAACCCGCACAGCCCCGCCTCGTCGCCATAGTAGATGGTGGGCGCTCCCACCCAGGTCATCTGGATGGCCACCGCCTCCCGCATCACAGGCAGGCTCACATACTCCTCCGCCTTCTCCGGTCCCAGGCTGCCGATTCTTCCCACCATATGATTGGTTCTTGTCAGGAACCGGGAGTGGTCGTGGTTGGACAGCTCATTCATGGCCACCTGCTGAGAGGGAGTGAGCATGTGGGACATATGGTGAAAAATAGAGCGCACAAAGCTGTCCGCGTTACCGTGGAGCTCCTCCCTGTCCTCATCGCTGTGCTTCTCCATCCCGGTCAGGAACCAGGTAACAGGCTCCATGAAGGCGTCATAGTTCATAACAGAGTCCCACTCATCCCCCGCGATCCACTCTTTCGGGTCCCCATAGTGTTCCGCCAGGATCAGCGCATCCGGTTTGGCCTTCTTGACCTCACGCCGGAATTTCTTCCAGAACTCGTGATTGTACTCTATGCTGTGCCCCAGATCCGCCGCCACGTCCAGTCTCCAGCCGTCCACATTGTAGGGGGGAGACACCCATTTGCGCCCGATCTCCAGTATATAGTCCTCCAGCTCCTTTGAACCCTCGTAGTTGAGCTTAGGCAGAGTATCATGCCCCCACCAGCCGTCATAATTTCCGTTGTAGGGCCAGTGCTCGTCTCCGCTCTGGAAAAATTCAAAGAAATCCCGGTAGGGGCTGTCCGCGGAGACATAGGCTCCCTTTTCATACCCCTCCTGGCCCTCGTAGATCCGTTCCCGGTCCATCCACTTGTTAAAAGAACCACAATGGTTAAAAACGCCGTCGAGGATGACTTTCATTCCCCTCCTGTGAAGCTCCTCCACAAGCTTGATAAAAAGCTGGTTGCTGGCTTCCAGGTTTTTCCTGTCCGTCACCCTCTTCTGATATTTCGTCGCATATACATTTTCCTTCACGCCCACCGGGAGAGGCTCTCCGCCGTCCTCTACGATGACACCAAAATGCGGGTCAATGTAGTCGTAGTCCTGGATATCGTACTTGTGGTTGGACGGTGAGACAAACAGGGGGTTAAAATAGATGACCTCCACTCCCAGATCCTGGAGATAATCCAGCTTCTCCATGACGCCCTTCAGGTCACCTCCGTAGAAGCGCCGCACGTCCATGGCCGCCGGGTATTCATTCCAGTCCTTCACATGTTCCACAGGTTCTCCGATATAGATGTACTCTCCGTCTTCCACATCGTTGGATGGATCTCCATTGCAGAAACGGTCCACAAAGATCTGGTACATGACCGCGCCCTTGGCCCAGTCGGGGGTACTAAATCCAGGAGCGATCTGGAACTCATACTCCTCGATCTTCTCCCTGGTGGCGCCAAACTGGTTATAATACCAGACTTCCTCCCCGGCGCGCACCCTGAAGCTGTAGTACAGATTCTCTTCACCAAGCTCCAGGGACACTGCATAGTAGTCAAACACCCCGGATGTGCTCCGCTTCTCCATCTCGTACTCTCTGCCGCCCGTCAGCAGGCAGACACTGTCCGCATCGCCTGCTCCGGTGCGGAACTGCAGTGTGACCTGCTGTCCTGGCAGTGGTTCCGGCGGGAAAACGTAATTTCCTGTTCCGTCGCAAAATAATGCATGTATGTTCATTCTATCGCCGCCTGACTTTATATTTCTGAAACCTCAATCCCTTCAAATAAGGACTCGAATTCCTCTCTTGTTATCTTTTCCTTCTCAAGGAGAAGCTCTGCGCACTTCTCCAGCACATTCTGGTATTTCCGGATAATATATTTGGCCCTTCTGTAGCACGCATCAATAATGTCTTTGACCTCCTGGTCAATGGTGCTGGCCACCTGCTCGCCGTATCCTCTTGATGTGTGGGCCAGATCCCGGCCAATAAACACCTCATCGTTGTCATTGTCATAATTGACAAGCCCCAGCTTCTCGGACATACCGAATTTTGTTACCATGGATTTTGCCAGGCTGGTAGCCTGCTTGATATCCTGTGACGCCCCGGTAGTGATATCGTTGAAGATCTCTTCTTCCGCTACCCGGCCGCCCAAAGCCACTGTGATATCCTGAAGCATCTTGCCCTTTGTGTTGAACATCTCATCCTTCTCCGGCAGAGGCATGGTATAACCTGCCGCCCCCGCCCCGGTAGGAATGATGGACACACTGTACACAGGCCCCACATCCGGCAGCACATGGAAGAGGATGGCATGCCCGGCCTCGTGGTAGGCTGTGATCTTCTTCTCCTTGTCTGAGATCACGCGGCTCTTCTTCTCCGCGCCGATGCCCACTTTGACAAAAGCCTTCCGGACATCTTCCTGCTGCAGGTATACCCGGCCGTCCTTGGCCGCCAGGATAGCCGCCTCATTGAGCAGATTTTCCAGGTCAGCCCCTGTAAATCCGGCTGTCGTCTGAGCAATCTGCTTCAGATCCACATCGTCTCCCAAAGGTTTACCCTTTGCGTGGACTTTCAGGATCTCTTCTCTTCCCTGTACATCCGGCCGGCCCACCACAACTTTCCTGTCAAACCGTCCCGGACGCAGGATAGCCGGATCAAGGATATCCACCCGGTTCGTGGCTGCCATGACAATGATACCCTCGTTGACGCCAAATCCGTCCATCTCCACAAGGAGCTGGTTCAGTGTCTGCTCTCGCTCATCGTGACCGCCGCCCATGCCGGTTCCCCTCCTGCGGGCAACCGCGTCGATCTCATCGATAAAGATGATGCAGGGCGCATTTTTCTTGGCGTCCTCAAAAAGGTCGCGGACGCGGGACGCACCCACACCGACAAACATTTCCACAAAGTCAGATCCGGAAATGCTGAAGAAGGGAACTCCCGCCTCGCCTGCCACCGCTTTGGCAAGCAGCGTCTTTCCTGTACCCGGAGGGCCCACCAGGAGAACACCCTTGGGGATCCTGGCTCCCACCTGTATATATTTTTTCGGAGCTTTCAGGAAATCCACGATCTCTTCCAGCTCTTCTTTCTCCTCCTGCAGGCCTGCCACCTGAGCGAAGGTGATCTTCTTGTCCTGCTCCGTGCTCATCCTGGCCCGGCTCTTACCAAAGCTCATAGCTTTCGCGTTGGCCCCGCCGTTCTGCCTGTTCATCATGTAGAAGAACAGGAAAAATGCTGCCAGTATGAGAAGCGTAGGGAAAATATTGGTCATAAACCAGTTCTCCTGGGGCACATCCCTGAGAGAGTAGGTCACGTCATACTCGTCCAGATAGTCCTGCACCTCGTTGACATCTGATACATAGACCTGTTTTGCCTCGTCCCCCTCCTGAGCGCCCACAACTGTGATCTCCAGCCGCCCGGTAGGTACATCCCGATTCTGGATGATAGTCACATCTGAAACCTGTTCATTTTCCACCAGGCTTTCAAAATCCTGGTAGGCGATCTGCTTATCCCGCTGATCGATCTGATTGGTGAACCAGAGCGCTGCAAACAGCAATGCCACACACACAAGCAGCGTGGCTCCGCTCAGTCCCCTGCCTCTTTTATCATTCAAATCTTTGCTGCTCCTTTCTACTCCACGCCTTCCACAACGCCGATGTAGGGAAGGTTTCTGTATTTCTGCGCATAGTCAAGACCGTATCCCACGACGAATTCATCCGGAATGTTAAAGCCCACATAGTCCACGGTCACCGGTTTCACTCTCCGCTCCGGCTTGTCAAGGAGCGTGCAGAGCTTAAGGCTCTTCGGTCCTCTCTTCTCCAGGATCTGGATCAGGTAGGACAGTGTGCGCCCGGAGTCAATGATGTCCTCCACGATCAGCACATCTTTCCCTTCCAGTGACTCATCCAGGTCCTTGGCGATCTTCACCACGCCGCTGGACGCTGTCCCGTCGCCGTAGCTGCTGACACTCATAAAGTCCATGGAAACCGGGACCGTGATCCTCTTTGCCAGCTCACACATAAAGAACACGCCGCCTTTGAGGACGCAGATCAAATGCACCTGTCTCCCGGCATAATCCTCGCTGATCTGTCTGCCCAGTTCACACACTCTCTTTTCTACTTCTTCTTCTGACACAAGCTCTCTAATTGTCTCTGCCATCGTATTTTCCTCCCTTATCTATCGTGATCTCCAGTATCTTCTTCGTCTGTCCGGTCACTTCATACCCTTGCCCGCGCCGGTAACCGATCACCCACATGATCCGGCTTCCGTCTGCTGCCAGTAGAATACGGTCTCTCTCCCGGGACGGTATCTTCTCATTGATAAAATACCGGTTCAGCTTCTGCGTGGCTCCGTCCCTGCCGATCACCAGATAGTCGCCGGGGCGGCGGGTCCTGATAGTAACACTGTTTTCTATTATATCATAATCAAACCATTTCGTGTAGGGTGTTTTGGGAATTGCCTCCAGAGCGGGGCCGTCTATGTCCGCCGGGTCCAGAATGCGCATCTTTATCCTGTCTTTGTCCCACACCTCATTTTCCTCTTCCCGTGAAGGCTTCCAGTCTGAGCTGACCACCCGTACTCCCTCATAGCACCGGTAGGCTTTCATGCCGTAGGGAAGGCTGATCCTTCTGCCCACCTGCCTGTCAAACAGTTCCTCAAGGTCGTCAAAATGCACCGTCTCCAGATCTTTTGCCCTGCCGCTGACCTGCTCCAGCACCCACTTTAAGATATAGGGCCGCAGCGCCGTATCTGTCCGGGCAAATCCCTGTCCATCTATCACCATCTCTCTTCCCTGTCCGTCCTCCCCTTCCCGGAGGCTGGTCAGGCCGGCTGCCGCCTTGTCTGTCTGCCTCTCCACATACTCCCAGAGCCGAGCCAGCTGTCCAGCTGTCCCGCACACATGGTCCACGAACCTGGAATTGACCTGCTCCTCCATATATGGAATTATATGATTGCGGATGCGGTTCCGTGTATAAGTATCCTCATAATTTGTGGCATCCATACAATAAGAAATATTTTTTTGATCCAGGAATGCTTCGATCTCCTCCCTGGAGGTATCCAGCAGGGGCCGGATGTACTTCCCGGAGCAGGGGCGGATCCCGCCCATCCCCCGCAGTCCGGTTCCCCGGGCCAGATTGAGAAGGACCGTCTCCGCATTGTCATTCTTGTGGTGGGCCAGGGCGATCCTGCCGGCACTCCATCTTGCGGCGGCCTCCTCAAAGGCCCGCCGTCTGGCTACGCGCCCCGCCTCCTCCTGCGTCAGCCCTTCCTCCCGGGCCATGCGGCACACATCCACATGCACCACATCAAGCGGAACTTTCACCTCTCGGCACAGTTCCTTCACATAGGCCTGATCCGCCGCCGCGGCCTCCCCGCGGATGCCGTGGTTGACATGGACCGCCCGGACCGACAGATCGTACTCCTTCCGCAGCTCCAAAAGCACACAAAGCAGGCATACGGAGTCTGCTCCTCCCGATATGCCTGCTATAACCACATCACCCTTATCCAGCATCCCATGTGCGCGCACATAGTCTCTTATCTTTTCATACATGTCCTTTTCCTCCTGCCCGGATGGCAGGCCTCTTCGCTGTCTACCAAATATATAATACTATAAATAATCAGGAGAAAAAAAGCAAGCTCTCTCACACTTTCCATATCCCCACCGCAAGGACAGTCATATCGTCCGCCGGCACTTCCCCCGACATTTCCAGCACCTGCTCCAGAAGATAGTGGGCCAGCTCGCCGGGATTGTTAATGCTGCTGCCCCCTATGAGCGCCGACAGCATGGCCTCCTGATTTCCCACAGGCAGGGCGTCCAGCACTCCGTCCGTCACCATGATGACAAAATCTCCATCCCCAAGCTGCCGGGATGTCCTCTGGATCTCCAGCTCCTGGAGCACTCCCACAGGGAGCGTGGCGGAGCTGATCTTCTCCACCCCCGCACTGCTCCGGATAAAGGTGGTGGATGCCCCTGCCTTCATCAGCTCGCAGGATCCCTGGTATAGATCGAAAATGCACATATCCACGGTGGAAAAACAAAGCTCCTCCCTGCCCGCCACCAGAGCCGTGTTCATCATCTGAACAGCCGTCTGGGGCGGGAATCCGGCCTCCAGCAGTTCCTCCAGCATCTCCACCACCATGGCGCTCTCCTGGAAGGCGTGCTCGCCGGAGCCCATGCCGTCCGAGAGGACCACCCCCTCCTTCCCGCCGGGAAGCTGAGTCATGGCAAATGTATCCCCCGATATCTTCTGACATCCCTTTCCGATCTTCGCCACCCCCTGGATGGTCTGAAAGCCCGGGCCTTCCATGAACACCAGCGTACCGTAGTTCTCGGTCACCACCGGGCACTCTCCCTTCACAAGCAGCATCTTCCGCCCCAGGCAGGCAGACAGCGCCTCCGCCGCCTCCTTAGAGGCCACACACTGCCCCTTGGGAGCCCGCACCGTGAGATGAACCTCGTACCTGCCTTGCTTGGTCATAAAGAACACACTGGACAGAAGTTTCAGCCCTCTCCTTTTCAGCTGATTCTTCACTTTTTTCTGCAAGTGCTCATCCATGCAGATCCCCGCGTCCAGCTCCCGGGCTGCATGCTGGACGAGATCTGCAAAGGCGTTCATGGACGCCGCGCACCCCTCACGGTTCATGACCATCTTCCGGCTCCACACGATCTTCTGCTTCTCCGCCTGAAAGACTTCCAGCGTCTCCCTCAGGAAGCGGGGCGCCAGGATGCACTTTTTCTGCAGTTTCCTCTTCAGTTCCACATTCAATTCTGCCCCGTACTCCTCGGCGGCAGCCATGATCTCGTAGACCATCTGTCTTGTCCTGTCTCTGCCTTCTCCCAGACACAGGTTCTTCCTCTCACATCCCCCGCACACCTTCTCCGAGACAGCGGCGAACATCTCGTCGATCTCCTCCCCTGTCAGCGTCCGGCGGCTCTTTTCCAGGCCCAGAAAGGTCTCAGAGAGATGCTTCAGAGAGCCCGCAAATTTGTCCATCTGAATCACGTAGGGATTGACAAAAAGTTCCTTTTCCTTAACCTCACCCATCGCTATACTCCCCTGCACCCACAGGCAGGCCAAAACTTCTGTCTGTGGAACAAAAAAGCTTTGGGACTCTCTCCCAAAGCTTCTCTTTTGCATACTTATAAAAATTCTTATTTTGCCTTAAAAATAATCTCATTTTCGTGAACCAGCCCCAGCTTATCTTTGGCTGTCTGCTCCACGTACTCATCTGTATCTACGTACTCTTCCAGATCTTCGATCTCCTCCGCGCGGTCCTTCTCGGCCTGGATCTCTTCCTCCAGCTCCTGCTCCTGCTCTATGTATGCACTGTTCTTGGCACGCAGCTCAATACTGCTCACCGAGACAATGACTGCCAAAAGCAGGATCACCGCACTGATGCCCAGCATACTCCTCCTGTGCTGCTGCACCTGTTTTTTCCGGCGTCTCGCCCTGTTCTTTTGTTTAATGCTTCCCATATTAATTACTCACCCATTTCGCCAGCTTTCACTGGTTATTATCTCTTATCTTATCTTTTTTCTCCTGCTTATTCAACCGTTTTCGCCGAATTTCCCCCTCCTCTTTGCGTACAATTTTTTTCGCAGTTTTCCCGGAATTTTCGACAGACAGGAGAAAAAAATACTCCCCAGCACAACACCTAGTATAAAATACCACCTGATGCTACCACTGGTAGTATGGTGAATTTGCACAAACATATAAAACGCTGTCGCCAGCCAGAAAAAAAGGTCCTCCGCAGCAATGGCCGCCGGGGCGTGGCGGACGATCCGCCGCAGCACGCGCAGGCATGTGTAGACACTGCAGACCGTCATTCCCGTCAGCACTGCCTCCAGGAAAGAAAGGCCCTCCACCTCTATCCCGTGCATGCGTCACCTGAACAGCCTGCTCAGTATATTTTCACCCGTCTTGGCCGCCGGATGCACCTCCGAGTAGGCCACACTGTCTATGGTCCCGGACAGATCCACTTCCCCTTTTTCCAGGCTCAGCCTGTTCACGTGAAGGTCAGATCCTTTGACCATCAGCATCCCCTGCTCTGTCTCCAGGAGGATCTCGTTCAGGTCAAAGGACAAAACATCCAGGACGCCTGTCACCAGGCTGGTCTTCCGGTTATTCACAACGAGCTTGTGCGCTCCCCGCACCTGTTTTTCTTCCATTGCCATCACAACCTTTCTTGATAATCATATGAAAGGCTGTCTGAGATTATTACAGATATTTGAACAGATCTTTCGCCTCTTCTTTTTTAGACGTGTCTTTTATGTCGAGGACTTCGACTTTTACAGTTTTTGTCCCGAACTGGATCTCTATGATGTCGCCCGGCTTTACCTTGACTGAGGCCTTTGCCACCGCGCCGTTCACCAGTACTCTCCCCGCGTCACAGGCCTCATTCGCCACGGTGCGCCTCTTGATCAGGCGGGAAACCTTCAGGAATTTATCAAGTCTCATACTGTCACCTCCCTGCGTTTTATGGACAAAACGGCACTGCAGCCTTCTCCGCCGCAGTGCCGTCTTATATTACGAAGTACCCAGCAGAATGCGCCAGGGGCACATCCTGTCGAACTTTTCACACAAACCGCAACAAAATCTATGCGTTCACAGCATCCTTTAAAGCTTTGCCAGCTTTGAACTTCGGAGCCTTGCATGCCTCGATCTTCATTGTCTGGCCTGTCTGAGGATTTCTGCCCTCTCTTGCAGATCTCTTGCTCACTTCGAATGTACCAAAGCCTACAAGCTGTACTTTCTCCTCTTTCTTTAACTCTTCTGTCACTACATCAACAAAAGCTTTTAAGGCCTTCTCAGCATCCTTTTTGGATATTTCTGCGTTCTCAGCAATAGCTGCTACTAATTCTGTTTTGTTCATGGATAACTCCTCCTTCGACTTATGATAGAACCCTTATCATATTCTATTCAGCTTATTGTACATCCTGCGCTGCATCTTGCAGAGCCGCCGGACGTCTTTCAATAAAGTTATACAGGTTTTCCCCCTGTTTGTCAAGGGAAAATCCCCGAAAAACCCGGTATTTTCAAGGTTTCTGGGCTTTTTACAGAGAAAATGAAAACAACTGTTCCAGGAACCGGCTCTTCTCCTCTGTCTGCATGACCACGGTCTTTAGTTTCTCCACATTCTTGGCCGGGATCCATGCCTTGTTGGAGCAATAGTAGGAATCAGCCAGCTTCCAGAATTTCTCCGGGTAGATCAGCCGGATCTTCAGGTACTCTATCTCTGTCCCGGACAGAGGCCGGATGGCGCTGTAAGCATCCAGCATGTGATCCCCGCTCCGCACATTCCACCCATGCTTCTCCATGGCCTTCCGCAGAAAATAATATAGGTCTTCCATCTGGATACCCACCCTGCATCTGTCGAAATTGGTGATGGCGTACCCGCCCGCCGTGACAAGGATATTGTGATAATTGTAATCCCCGTGGATCATCGCGCCATTTTCCCTGGCTCCGTCCCAGAGTTCTCCAAAGTCTGTGCGCTCCAGCTCCTCTGCCGCCTGCCGGGCCCACTCGTACATGCCGTCAAAGCACCGGAGGAATTCCATCTCAAACTCCCCTTTGGGCGACTGTCCCCGCATGAACCTGCGGATCTTTTTCAGCTCCCGGTTGTGCCTCTCATACTCTTTTTTCAGGCTCTCCGGCTCAAAAGCCGCATCGGCGGCAGGACTTTGCACTCTTTCGCCGCTGTCCTCCTCCGGTCCGCTCTCAGGCTCTGGATCGGGGCAAGGCGGCACCTGCTGCATAAACCGGTGCAGGTGGGCGAGACCTGCAGTCCCATCCAGAAGTTCCCGGCTCTTGCGGATATCGCACTCCCTTCCCCTGAACCACTGCTTCAATATATAGTTCCGCCCTTCCGGGGACGTGCTGACATACTCCCCGTCGCAGTTGGCCACAGGCAGGTCCGTCCGCATATTCCCCTCCCGGTACAGATGGACTCCCACATGCCGCATCAGGAGGACCTGGCGCCTGGACACCCCCGCCTCCCGGAGCAGAAAAAGTCCCTGGTCTGTATCACAAAAAAACGCACCCCTTGTTTTGCGGGTGCACTTTACATTGATTGGATATTGCTCCAATATACTCAATTCGTAATCCTGCATATTACCGTCCCCTGCACATTTCCAATATCATGTTCTGTTTAATGTATGACAGCGGAAACGGTAATATGCCTGTTCTCTTTTTACTTCTTTTTCTCTTCTGCCAGTTCCAAAAGCCTGCTCTTCTCGTTGAGCTGCGGATCTTCGATCACCGCCTCCAGCAGGCTCTCCAGCACCACGCCCAGCTCTTTCCCCGGCCGAAAGCCCGCCTCGATCAGGTCCCGGCCGTTGACGGCCAGGTCCTTGAGCGTGACGCACTCCTGCCTGGCCAGGCTCTGCCTGTAGAGTGCTTCCACTCCGTCTATATCTGCCAGCTTCTCCTCCCTGAGATAGGTACTCTGGGCCAGCACATCCGCCCGGCGCACCTCCAGGTACAGGGGGAACAGATCCAGACCGATCCGGTTCATGGCTCTCCTGACATATTTTCCCTGGACCGGCATCCGGTAATCGTGGTAGCGCACCAGGACCGCCACTTTCCTCTGGGTCTCATTGTCAAACTTCAGCCTGCGCATCACGTCCCTGGCGATCTCCTCGCTGCGCAGGGCGTGCTTCTTAAAATGCGCGACTCCCTCCTCATCCACGGTCTTCAGGTCCGGCTTTCCCATATCGTGGAACAGCATGGCAAGCCGCAGCACCCTGTCCGGCCGCACGTTTAAAAGGGCGTGGAGAGTGTGCTCCCCCACCGTATACATGTGGTGGGGCGTCTCCTGGGACGTGTCCATGATCCGGTCAAACTCCGGCAGAAACCAGGCGGTGATCCCCAGCTCCCAGGCGGTCCGCAGCATATCCGGCCGTCCGGACAGAAGGATCTTCAGAAGTTCCGTCTGGATCCGCTCGGCGCTGATCTTCTGCAGGGTGGGGGCCAGCGCCTCCATTCCCTCCCGGGTCTCCTCCTCCAGCCGGAAACCCAGCTGGGCTGCAAAGCGCACGCCCCGAAGGATGCGCAGGGCATCCTCACTGAACCGCTCCCTGGCATTACCCACACAGCGGATCACTCCCCGCTCCAGATCCTCCATGCCGCCGAAGATGTCCACCAGCCCCTCCTCATCGCTGTAGGCCATGGCATTGATGGTAAAGTCCCGGCGCAGCAGGTCATCTTTCAGGTTCCTCGTAAAAGTCACCTCTTTGGGATGCCTGCTGTCCTCGTAGGCCCCGTCGATCCGGTAGGTGGTCACCTCGAACCCCTCCCCGTCCAGGAGCACGGTCACTGTCCCGTGCTGGATCCCTGTGTCAAAAGTCCGGGAAAACAGCTCCTTTGTCTGCTCCGGCGTGGCGGAGGTGGTGATGTCCCAGTCCTCCGGCTCCCTGCCCAGGATACTGTCCCGGACGCAGCCGCCCACCGCCCAGGCCTCAAAGCCGGCGGCTCTCAGCGTGCCAATGATCTCTTTCACTTTCTCCGGCATGGATATATGTGTCTGTCTGACGCCATTCATATCTATCAGTCCTTTAAAATCTATTTTCGTGTCTATATCATAGCCCATTTCCTGTTTCAGGCGCAAGATAAGGGCGGAAGTTTTTGTCCTTCCGCCCTTGTATATTCTCTCTTCGCATACGGTGATCCCGCTGCGCCTCCGCCCCGGAGGCAGCCTCCAGGAACCGGCAGGGATTAGTAAGATTTGCCCCAGTATGCCATGTGCTTCGCAGGCTTTCCGCACCAGATACACTTGTCGGAGACGAACTCCTCATCCTCGATCAGACATCTTGTGGCAGCTCCGCCTGTAGCGTATTTCACTTCGCCCTCGCACTCCGGATCTCCGCACCAGCATGCTTTTACAAAGCCTCTGTTGGCCTTGAATTTCTCCACCATCTCATCCATGTTTGTGGCTGTGTCGATGTGGTCATTCAGGAACTTCTCAGCTCTGTTGTACATATCCTGCTGGATCGTCTCAAGGATCTCACGCAGCTTTACTGCGATCTCATCCATGGAAACAATGATCTTCTCACGGTTATCACGACGCACAACAACTACCTGGTTCTTCTCGATATCCTTCGGTCCGATCTCGATACGTGTAGGAATACCAAGCATCTCCTGCTCGGAGAACTTCCATCCTGTGCTCTTGTCGGAGTCGTCGATCTTCACTCTGTATCCGGCTTTCTTCAGCTCATCCAGCAGCGCATCTGCCCGATCCAGCACGCCCTCTTTGTGCTGTGCGATAGGAATGATGCGGCACTCTACAGGTGCTACGTGAGGCGGCAGCACAAGTCCGCTGTCATCACCGTGAACCATGATCAGGGCGCCGATACTTCTTGTGGACCATCCCCAGGATGTCTCGTACACGCTCTGGAGCTGGTTGTTCTTATCCAGATACTTGATGCCGAAAGCATCCGGGAAACCGCTTCCGAAGAAGTGGCTGGTAGCTGACTGGAGTGCCTTTCCGTCGTGCATCAGAGCCTCGATGGTGTAGGTATCCTGTGCTCCGGCGAATTTCTCATGCTCAGCCTTTCTTCCGGACACGAAAGGAATAGCCATTGTCTCTCTGTAGCAGTCCTCATATACGTGGAACATCTGGATGGTACGTGCTTCTGCTTCCTCGTATGTGGCGTGGATGGTGTGTCCCTCCTGCCACAGGAACTCTCTGGAGCGAAGGAACGGCCTTGTGGTCTTCTCCCAGCGAAGAACGGAATTCCACTGGTTCCATACCTTCGGAAGGTCTCTGTAGGACTTGACTGTCTTAGACCAGAGGTCGCAGAACAGCGTCTCAGATGTAGGACGGATGCAGAGACGCTCCTGGAGTCTGTCCATACCTCCGTGTGTTACCCAGGCAACCTCAGGTGCAAATCCTTCAATATGCTCTGCCTCTTTCTCAAGAAGACTTTCCGGGATCAGCATAGGCAGACATACATTCTCTACGCCTGTCTCTTTAAAACGTCTGTCCAGATCTGCCTGGATCAGCTCCCAGATAGCATATCCGTTAGGAAGGTAGTTCAGACATCCCTTTACGCTGGAGTAGTCGCAGAGTTCAGCCTCGCGCACTACGTCTGTATACCACTGTGCGAAGTTTTCATCGCGGGAAGTGATATTTTTTACTAATTTCTTTTCATTAGCCATGACTTTTTTCTCCTTTTTTCTTGATTTTTCTCCGGAGCCCCCTGCCCCGTGTGTCTGATTTTGGGAAATGATATGCCGGCCGATCTTTTCTCTCCACAGGCGCCTCCTGCCAGAGGGCTTTTAAGCCGCAGAAATAAAAAAATCGCCGGACCTCTCGTCTCCCCGAAAAAGGGACCGAAAAGTTCGGCGGTACCACCCTAATTAACTGCAGTCCTCCTGCAGTTCTCTCTGTCTGCCATTAACGCTGACAAAACGCTGCATTTTCACACAGAGGCTCCAAGGTGGGTTCGTGATACCCGGATGCAGGGAACTTTCAGCCACAGGATCCCTTCTCTGCGCGCATCGGCCTTATCATTACTATTCCTCTTCACTGCCAGTCCTGCCTTCTGCAGCCATCACTGCCAGCAGGTATGCTTTTGTCTGAATATAATATATCAGTTAACCGTAATTTTAGCGAATACCCATTTATTTGTCAAGGGGGCAATTTCTATCCTTCCAGTTCTCTTGCCAGAGCATAGTCGTCCAGCTCCGGATTTGACCGGATCATATCCATAAGGCTCTGTACATAAGTTTTTTCCAGTTCCAGCTGCTCTGCAATCTGTTCTGTCTCCATTCCTCTGCCCATCTTTTTCCTGACTTGAGAAATTTCCTTCGCTTTCTCTCCTTCCTCCCGGATGAGACGGTCTCTTTCCTCCATATGCATATAGGTCACTCCAATCTGCTCGTCGGCTTTAATATGACTGACTCTGCCATGCAGATACTTCAGACGCTCATCACAATTCTCAGGTACGTTCTCTTCGCTGCTTTGTTCCACATATTTCAGGAAATCCACAAGCGGTTTCTCCACTTCGTCCTCATTTCTTCCCCGGGTGTTCAGAATGATTTTTCTGCATCCATCTCCCAGCACAAGATCCGGCCTTTCCTGGCACCGGTTATCAAAAGTATAGCGGTACAATCCCATCCCAAACAGATCAAAGCCACAGATAACAATAATATAAGCCGGCCTCATCTTCCACATAGAAGTCCATCCGTATGCCCCTCTTGCCGGGAAGATTATGAATCACTTTCTGCCCCTCTTTCCAGGCAATCCTTCTGATACGAATACCGAGAGACAGCTCAATAGTCACTTTGCTCGTCTCAAGATCCGTCGTTGCCACATCAAACATAAAATCATCCATCAGATTCATGTCAGCCAGCGGACCGGACGGCATGCCTTTTCCCGGGTGTACGTCTGTTGTCTGCATATTTAGTTTTTCTGTATTTTCCATAAAATTTTCTCCTTAAATTATAGTATCTTCCTTACTGTTTTTCAATATCTACAGGTAATTTATGTATATTGACGGATTCATACGGAATTTCAGATTCTCATGCAGATCCCCCTTTTCCCCGGGTTTGTTTTTTACCAAAAATCTCTGTGAACATGGCTGAATCAGCCTTGAAACAAAAGATAGGCTGTAAAGCGAAAACTTCTCAGAACCGAAGCAGATCCTCTTTACATATTCCATTATACCCACTTCACATAAAAAAGCAAGCAGTATCCTTTGAAGAATTTTTCATAAACAAAAAACTGACACGGATACCGGGAAATGCTATAATGCTTACCAGACAATAAATTCAGTAGAATCAGGAGCAGACTACCTATGCAGAAAAATTCGTTTAACATCCTGTATGAAGACAGGGAGATCCTCGTCTGCAGCAAGCCTCACGGCATCCCCGTGCAGAGCCGCCGCATCGGCACGCCGGACATGGAGAGCATGCTGAAAAACCATCTGGCCCGCCAGGGACAGGAACCTTATCTGGCGGTTATCCACCGCCTGGACCAGCCGGTGTCCGGCCTTCTCGTTTTTGCAAAAACAAAAAAAAGCGCTGCCTCTCTGAACGCGCAGCTCACAGGCAGCTCCTTCGGAAAATACTACCGGGCCCTGACAGAAGAAATTCCTTCTGCCCCCTCCGGCACACTCCGGGACTATATCGTCCGGGACGGGCGTACCAACACCTCCCGCATCTGCTCCCCGGATACGCCTGGGGCCAAAAAAGCGGAGCTTACATACCGCACCATCACGGAAGAAGCGCCATTTTTCCCGGACAGGTCTGACAGCCAGGCGGAGCTGGAAATCCACCTTCTTACGGGCCGTCACCACCAGATCCGGGTGCAGATGGCACACATGGGATGCCCCCTCTTGGGAGACACAAAGTATAATCCTGCCGCCCGGGAAGCAGGCACATGGCAGGTACTGAAGCTGTGCGCTTACTGTCTGGAGTTCCTTCACCCCTCCACCGGAAAGCGGATGCAGTTCTGTCTGGAACAAGATGTCTAGTCCCCAGCGGGCCCCTGTTCCAGCGCCGCAAAGAAGAGCTCGTAGGCGTCATCCTGTCCGTCCAGAAGGGGAGAATTTTCTCCTCCGCCGTTGGTGCTCCGCTTGATCTTGGCATAAAATTCTTCTCCCGCGCTCACCAGTTCCATCTCATAGATCTCATACCCCAGCTCCCTGCACTTCCGGCAGAAGGCCCCCAGCGGGTCCTCTTCTTTTCTTGTAGCCAGCAGCTCCTCCCTGAGCTCCGGGTCCTGGTGGGCCCTGTGCTGCAATTTCTCCAACATTTCCATAGTCGATGCCATACTGATCTCTCCTTTTCTCCTCCGCAAAAATCTACGGAAAAAAGGCGCCGCAAGATCCCCCAAAAAAGGGGGTTCCACAGCGCCTTTGCTGTTCAATGGTCATTTATGCCAATGCATTTCTTTACTGCCAATCTATCGATCAGGCCATCTCAGACTCAACTTCCGCTTCCTGGCTCAGCGCCTCCTCGTACTTCTCCAGGATAATGCTCTGAATCCTCTCTCTTGTAGCGGAGTTGATGGGATGGGCGATATCTCTGTACTCTCCATCCAGCGCTTTCTTGCTCGGCATTGCGATGAAAAGTCCTTTCTCTCCTTCAATGACCTTAATGTCATGCACAACAAACTCCTCGTCCATTGTGATGGACACTACTGCCTTTAATTTCCCTTCTTTCGCAACTTTCCGCACGCGTACATCTGTGATCTGCATGTCTTCTAGCCCCTTTCTTGTCAGTCACTGCATCTTTCCTTTTTTCTCTTACAGTGCATATCTCTCATTTTTTTCGACTACTATCTTTACGCCGTTCTCGCCTACATGGCGCGTATTTGCCCGGATCGTGTCCCGGCTCTCCACGATGCAGTTCTCAATGTAAGTGTTGTCGCCCAGATACACATCGTTGAGAATGATCGAGTTCTTGATCACGCAGTTATTCCCCACAAAGGTCTTCTTGAACAGCACAGAGTTCTCCACCGTGCCGTTGATAATGGACCCGCTGGCCACAAGGCTGTTCTTCACCACAGCCCCCGGATTGTATTTTGCCGGCGGCAGGTCGCTGACCTTGGAATAAATGCCCGGATATTCCTTGAAGAAGTAATTCCTCACTTCCGGCTTCAGGAAATCCATGTTGGTCTTATAATACGCGTCAACTGTAGCAATATTGCTCCAGTAGTCTTTGATCTTATAGCCGTATATCTTCTTCAGATTCTTGTATCTGATGAGGATATCCGTGACAAAGTCATGCCTTTCCTCCTCCGCGCAGTGCTCGATCAGGTCGATGAGCTGGCGTCTCCTTATGATGTAAATGCCTGTGGAGATGGTATTGTAGGCCGCCATCATAGGCTTCTCCTCAAACTCCTCCACCCGCATAGTCTCGTCCATCTTCAGTGTACCGAACCGGGTCGCATCCTCGCCGGGCTGCAGATCCCTGCACACGATGGTGATATCTGCCTTCTTCGCGATATGATATTCCAGGACTTTATTGTAGTCCATCTTGTACACCGCGTCGCCGGAGGTGATGATCACGTAGGGTTCATGGCACTTTTTCAGGAAGTCCAGGTTCTGGTAGATGGCGTCCGCCGTCCCCCTGTACCAGTAGCCGTTGTCCGCCGTGATGGTGGGAGTGAATACGTAAAGTCCTCCCTGTTTTCTTCCGAAATCCCACCATTTGGAGGAGTTCAGATGTTCGTTTAACGAGCGGGCATTGTACTGTGTCAGCACAGCCACCTTCTGGATATGAGAGTTGGTCATATTGCTCAGGGCAAAGTCGATCGCCCGGTAGCTTCCCGCGATGGGCATGGCCGCCACTGCCCTCTTCCGGGTCAGTTCCCGCATCTTGTTACTGTTTCCGCCTGCTAAGATAATTCCTACTGCTCTCATAATCTCTCACCCGCCTTTATCAATGTCTCTCCGCTTTCAAGCACGCCTCCCGGGTAGTCCTCCCTGACGGTGACACCGCTGATGGCGGTATTCTTTCCGATCTGTACGCCTTCCGGTATGACAGAATTCTCTCCAATGGTCACAAGACCGAAAGAATAAATATTCGGCTTTAACTTGTTTGGCACATCAGCGCCTGTGCCAAGCGTAGCGTTGTCACTGATGTGTACGCTTTCCGCTATGATGGCCTTGTCTATGATGCAGCCCGCACCGATCTGCACGTCCTTCATAATGATGGAGTCGCGCACCACGCTGCCTGCCCCGATGGTCACGCCGGATCCGATGACGCAGTTGTGTACCTCGCCGTATATCTCGGCCCCGTCTCCGATAATGCTCCTGTCAATAATGGCTGTATCGGCAATGTACTGGGGCGGGATGATGTCGCTGTTGGTGTAGATCTTCCAGAACTCCTCATACAGGTTGAATTCCGGGATGATATCAATGAGCTCCATATTGGCCTCCCAGTAGGAACCGAGGGTTCCCACATCCTTCCAGTAGCCATTGTACTCATATGCAAACAGTCTCTTTCCGTTCTCGTGGCAGTAAGGGATGATATGCTTTCCAAAATCACAGCCCGGCACGTCCTTCAGATCCATCAGCGCCTTTTTCAGCACCGGCCAGCTGAATATGTAGATGCCCATGGATGCCAGATTGCTCTTGGGCTCCGGCGGCTTCTCCTGAAATTCCGTGATGCGTCCGTCCGAGTCGGCCACCACGATACCGAAGCGGCTGGCCTCCTCCATAGGCACAGGCATGGCGGCGATGGTCACATCCGCGTCATGCTCCTTATGGTAGTCCAGCATAACCTCATAATCCATCTTGTAAATGTGGTCCCCCGACAGGATCAGCACGTAATCCGGATTAAAGGTGCTCATATAATCCAGGTTCTGATAGATCGCGTTGGCTGTACCTGTGTACCACTCACTGTTTGAACTTTTTTCATATGGCGGAAGGATCGATACACCTCCGATGTTGCGGTCCAGATCCCACGGGATCCCGATCCCGATATGTGTGTTAAGCCGCAGCGGCTGGTACTGAGTCAGAACGCCCACAGTGTCGATCCCCGAGTTGATACAGTTACTGAGCGGAAAATCTATAATTCTGTATTTTCCCCCAAAAGCAACGGCCGGCTTGGCAACTTTTGCCGTGAGGACTCCAAGTCTGCTGCCCTGTCCTCCTGCCAGCAGCATTGCTATCATTTCTTTTTTAATCATGCCATCACCCCTTCTCAGCAATTTTAATGACTTTTATTATACCATACTTCCGTATTTAAGTGAACATATTTTACAAAAAAAATGATTTTTCTACCTTTTTTTTATCGATATATCACAAAAAAAGTTTCTTGGCTTTTCTATTATATATGTTTATAATAATATAAATGATGCCAAAACCCAAAAGTCCGGGCCGCATGAGTTTGCTCACAGACAGCACCAGGACTTGGGAAGCATTGTATCGTCAATCACGGACAGCATTTTTTATAGAAAGGTATGTTGATCATGTATAAAATTAATTTTCACGAACCTGTGCATGTGCACTTTATCGGCATCGGCGGCATCAGCATGAGCGGTCTGGCTGAGATCCTCCTGAAAGAGGGCTTCACCATCTCCGGCTCCGATGCCAAAGAGTCCGCCCTGACAGACCACCTCTCCTCCCTGGGAGCTGAGATCTTCTACGGGCAGAAGGCCTCCAACATCATCCCCGGGATCGATGTCGTGGTCTACACAGCCGCCATCCACGAAGACAACGAGGAGTACGCCGAGGCAGTCCGGCAGGAGCTTCCCATGCTCAGCCGGGCGGAGCTCTTAGGCCAGCTCATGCGCAACTATAAAGTGCCGGTGGCCATCTCCGGCACCCACGGCAAGACGACCACCACCTCCATGCTCTCCCATATCCTCCTTGCGGGGGAGAAAGATCCCACCATCTCCGTGGGCGGGATCCTGAAAGCCATCGGCGGGAACATCCGGGTGGGAGACTCCGACATCTTTGTGACGGAAGCCTGCGAGTACACCAACAGCTTCCTCCATTTCTTCCCGAAGATCTCCGTGATCCTCAACATCGACGCGGACCATCTGGACTTCTTCAAGGATCTGGAGGACATCCGCCGCTCTTTCCGCAAATTCGCCCAGCTCCTGCCAGAGGACGGCGTTCTCATCATCAACAAGAGCATCGAGCGGCTGGAGGAGATCACAGAGGGACTGGCATGCAGGGTCATCACCTTCGGCCTGGAGCCGGATGCCGACTACTCTGCTGCTTCCATCTCCCACGATGCCTTCGGCGACGCCTCCTTTGACCTCATCAGGCAGGGCCAGAATGCAGGGCGGATCCGCCTGTCTGTGACAGGGGATCACAATATCTGCAATGCCCTCTCTGTGATCGCGGCCGCCGACCTTCTGGGCGTGTCCCTGGAGGACGCGCAGAAGGGGCTGTCTTCCTTTAAGGGGACAAACCGGCGCTTTGAGCACAAGGGAGACTGGAACGGAGTCACTGTCATCGACGACTACGCCCATCATCCCACGGAGATCCGGGCCACGCTAAAGGCGGCTGCGTCCTACCCTCATCGGGAGGTCTGGTGCGTGTTCCAGCCCCACACCTACACCCGCACCAAAGCCCTGTTTGACGACTTCGCCGACGCCCTCGCCCTGGCGGATCACATTGTGCTGGCAGATATTTACGCCGCCCGGGAGACAGACACCCTTGGCGTGTCCTCAGAGCTGCTGGCAAATGCCCTGAAAGAAAAAGGGTGCGACGCCTACTATCTCCCCTCTTTCCAGGCCATCGAGGAGTTCCTCGTCGACCGCTGCCAGAAAGGAGACATGTTGATAACTATGGGGGCCGGAAATGTTGTAAATATTGGAGAGGATCTGCTGAAAGACTAGTTATCCACATTTTCCACAGGATTTTATCCACAAAAAAGATGGATTTTGACTCAAAAAGTTCTTTTTGCCCCTCCCTCTCCGGTGCTATAATAGGTCTGCAATCAAACATATACGACAGATTACGACGAACGAGGATGGGAAAAGCATGAAGAAACTGACACTGAAAAACTGCCGGCAGGAGAATGCCCTTCTGCTGGATTACGAGTTCATTGACCACTATATGCCGGAGGCAAATGGAGAGTACGTGAAGGTATATCTCCTGCTGCTCCGCTGCCAGGCCAGCCCGAACAGGGAGCTGACCATCTCCGGCATTGCGGATATCCTGGACGACACGGAGAAAGATGTGATCCGCGCCCTGAAATACTGGAAAAAGCAGGGTCTTCTGGACTACGAGATCACGGAGGAGGCCGCCTCTTCCGCCCCCCGGGCAGACACTCAGGCGCCGGAGGCAGCAGATGCCCAGGGCCAGGCAGCTCCATCCCCGGAAAATGTCACCCGCTTCCGCAACCGCAAGGAACTCAAAGAGCTTCTCTTTGTGGCAGAACAGTATCTGGGGAAGACCCTGTCCGCCACAGACATGAAGACCATCACTTATTTCTACGATGAGCTGGGCATGTCCACAGATCTCATAGAATACCTGATCGAGTACTGTGTGGAAAACGGGCACAAGAGCATGCATTACATACAGAAAGTGGCCCTCTCCTGGGCAGACCGGAAGATCCGGACACCGGAGGAGGCCAAGCAGAGCGCAGCCTTCTACAGCAAAAGCTGCTACGGTGTGCTGAAGGCCTTCGGCATCACCGGGCGCTCCCCCGCCGCCTCCGAGCTGGCTTACATCCAGCGGTGGAGCGGGGAATACGGCTTTTCAGACGAGCTGATCTTAGAGGCCTGCAACCGGACCATGAACAGCATCCATCAGCCCAGCTTCGACTATGCGGAGTCCATCCTGAAGAGCTGGCTGGAGGGAGGCGCAAAGAACAGGAAGGATGTGGAAGCCCTGGATCTGGCTTATCAGAAAGAGAAGCTGGAGCGCAAGGAGAAGCGTCAGGGGCGTTCCGCCTCCTCTTCCGCCGAGACACCAAAACCTGCCCGGAATCGGTTTAACAACTTCGAGGGCAGGACTTACGAGGACATGGAAGATCTGACCCGCAGGCTCATACAGAACCAGTGAGGACGGACCTGTCTTCTATCATTTGAGAAGGGAGAACATTTGTGGCTCTTACAAATTCCCAATACGAACAGATCATGCGCACCTACGAACAGCACCGCCTGGACAATGAGCACAGGCGGCGCAGACGCTATGCAGATATAGAGAAAAAGATCCCCCGGATCCGGGAGCTGGACGATGAGATTTCCAGCCTGTCCCTGCAGCAGGCCCGCCGCCTTCTGGAGGGAGACGCGTCCGCTCTGGATACCTTAAAAGAGAAAATTCATGCACTTTCCAAAAAAAAGCTTGCACTTCTGCGGGAAAACGGTTATCCTTCGGATTATCTGGATCTTCACTACACGTGTCCCGACTGTCAGGATACCGGGTATATCGGGGACAGAAAATGCCACTGCTTTAAGAAGGCTATCATCGATCTTCTCTATACCCAGTCCAACCTGCAGGAAGTGCTGGACCGGGAGAATTTCGACACATTTTCCATGGAATACTATTCCGGCAGTCATATAGACCGCCTCACCGGGCGCTCGTCCAGAGAGGCCATGGAGATCGCTCTGAAGAGCTGCCATGAATTTGTTGATACATTCGGGGAGGAATTCCGCAATCTTCTCCTCTACGGCGACACAGGTGTGGGAAAGACCTTCCTCTCCCACTGTATTGCCAAGGAGCTGCTGGAGCATTCTTTCTCCGTGATCTATTTCACAGCCGCCCAGCTTTTTGACATCTTTGCAAGGAGCACATTCCGGCGGGAGGAGGAAGCAGGGGCAGACTGCGAACACATCTACAGCTGCGATCTTCTCATCATTGATGACCTGGGAACGGAGATGAGCAACTCCTTCACCAACTCCCAGCTCTTTATCTGCCTGAACGAGCGGATCCTGCGGAAAAAGCCTACCCTGATCTCCACCAATCTCTCTCTGGAGGACTTGAAAAACATCTACTCAGAGAGGATCTTTTCCAGGATCACCAGCTCCTATACTGTGCTGCGCCTGACAGGCGATGATATCCGGATACAAAAGAAACTGATGAACAGAGTATAAAAAATATTTCAAATAACAGGAGGTACCTTATAAGATGCTGCGCCGAAATGAACGTATTTTAGACAATATTCCCGTTGGAGCCCTGGGGATCATCGCCCTGGACGGATGCCAGGAAATGGGAAACCGTGTCAACGACTATCTCGTAAAATGGAGAAAGGAAGACGGACATGTTCACAAGGACGACGTAGTGTTCAGCGGATACGAGAGAGACAATTACCTGATCGATGCGAGAGTGCCCCGGTTCGGATCCGGTGAGGCAAAGGGCATCATCGGAGAGTCTGTCCGCGGGAAAGACCTGTATCTCATGGTTGACGTGTGCAATTACAGCCTGACCTACTCTCTGTCAGGCCACACCAATCACATGTCCCCTGACGACCATTTTCAGAACCTGAAACGTATCATCGCCGCGATCGGTGGAAAGGGACGACGCCTCAACGTGATCATGCCCTTCCTCTACGAGAGCCGCCAGCACAAGAGAAGCAGCCGTGAGTCTCTGGACTGCGCGCTGGCTCTGCAGGAGCTTGTGCGCCTGGGTGTGGACAACATCATCACCTTTGACGCCCATGACCCGCGAGTGCAGAACGCCATTCCGCTCAGCGGTTTTGAGACTGTGCGCCCCACCTACCAGTTTGTGAAGGGACTTCTGCGCACAGTCAAGGACCTGAAGATCGACAGCGACCACATGATGGCCATCAGCCCTGATGAGGGCGCCACCGAGCGCGCTGTCTACCTGGCCAACGTGCTGAACCTGGATATGGGCATGTTCTACAAACGCCGCGACTACACAAGGATCGTGAACGGACGCAACCCCATTGTGGCCCACGAGTTCCTGGGCTCCTCTGTGGAAGGAAAAGACGTGATCATCCTGGATGACATGATCTCCTCCGGCGACAGCATCCTTGACGTGGCCCGCCAGCTGAAGCAGAGAAAGGCAAACAGGATCTACGCCGCTGCCACCTTCGGTCTTTTCACAAACGGCATGGAAAAATTTGACAAGGCATACGAGGAGGGCATCATCAACGGCATCCTGACCACAAACCTGATCTACCAGACACCGGAGCTGCTGTCACGGCCCTACTACATCAACTGTGACATGAGCAAGTACATTGCCCTTATGATCGACACCCTGAACCATGACGGTTCCATCAGCAGCATCCTGAACCCAAGCGAGAGGATCCAGCATGTAGTGGAGAAATACCGCAGAGGCGAAGAGATCTAAATCTCCTCCCTCCGCTGTAAAAAAATAAAAGAGAGAAAGCAGAGGACCCGCCTGTCCCCTGTTTTCTCTCTTTTTCTCTTTCTTATGCTCTTTTCTTATTCGCCTTTCGCAGAAACATCTCACGGAAGGGATACCAGATCAAAGGGAATAGACTCCCTGCGAAGGATCTCCTCCTCCCGCCGGTGGCAGGTAAAGAGCAGCACCTGCTCCCTGTTCCCGGCAAGCCAGGCCAGCGTGTTGGCAAGCCGCCGGTCATCGTAGCAGGCAAATGCATCGTCCAGGACCAGCGGGTACTCCTCCTCGTAGAGAAGATCTGCGGCCGCCAGCCTGAGGGCCAGGTAGGCCTGCTCCATGGTCCCCCTGCTCACCTGAGAAAGAGGGATCCTGCGGTTCTCCTGGAAGAAGACCGGCTGGGCCCCCTCCTCCACAAGCAGTCTTGTGTATTTTCCTCCGGTGATCCCCCGCATGATGTCTGAAACTGCCCCGTTCAGATCGCTCCGCACCTGGGTCTGCATATCCCGCGCCACCTGGGCGAGACGTTCCCCGGCCAGAGACAGGGCGGCCCTTCTGTTCTTCTGCTCTTTATAGATGTCATCCAGTTCTCCCAGCTCTGTCAGTTCCTCCTGCAGATTTTCGTACTGGATCTGCTTCTCTTTCTTCTCTTCCTCCAGATGCTGCTGCTCCCACCGAAGTTTCTCCGCTGAGGCCAGCTCCTCCTCCGGGGTGATCTCCTCCAGCATCAGCTCCGGCGCTGTCTTCTGCCGCTTCTTCTCCACCTTCATCCGGTTCCAGATATAAATGCCCCCCGCAAGCGCCGCCACCACAGAGGTGATATAGTTCCATGGACGTGGGATCAGCACAAAGAGGACGATCACTGCCAGGATGATCCCCAGCACCTCCAGCGGATGGATCCGCCATCCACCGGGCCTGAGTTCATCGATCATTCGCCTCTCTTTCTCCTGCTCCCTGCTCTCTCTCTCCTCTTTAATCCGCTTCAGCTCCAGGGCTTCCCTCACCCGGTCCAGCTCCTCGTCCAGGCGGTGGATATCCCGCCATACATAGGAGGCCTCCTGCTCGATCTTCTCACGGCGGCGCTGCCGCTCCTCCATGTAAACCTTGGCCTGGCGGTCCAGCTGTCTCTCCTGGCTGCGGAGCACATCCTGGGCAGCCGCCAGGTCGATCCTGGCATCCCCGGAAACGGAATAGTTTGCAGCGAAATTTTTCAGTTCACCAGCCAGCTTCTGTCCCGTCTGCGCGCCGGACTGGCGGATATAGAGTGTATCTTCATAGCTGTCCGCCTCCAGACCCGGCAGGATCATCTCCAGATCCCCGTCTGCCATCGACAGCTGTTCCCCGTCGTCCAGGCAGATCAGATCAGCCTTCTTCACCTGTCTGCCAAAGCTTCTCTCCAGCCGGAAGGTCTTCCCCCCGCAGGTAAACTCTATGGCTCCGCCGTAGACGCCGGACTGCTCCCAGGGCTCGTACCGGCTGAAAGTATCGTTTGCAGCCGCCCGGCCCCGCCCCCTCTCCATGCCAAAGAGCATGCTCTTTATGAAGGTGTGGATGGTCGTCTTGCCGGCCTCATTCTCCCCGTACAGGAGCTGGATCCCGTCGCCCAGCAGGATGATCCTGTCTCTGAATTTTCCAAAATGTCTCAGTTCCAGCTTCTGAATTTTCATTCTGTTCCCCTTCTTGTCTCCATCAGAGCGCTGATCCCCTCACACAGCGCCGTGTACTCCACGCTGTCTTTTTCCGCGCTTGAAAAACTTTCTATGTACCTGCCGATCAGATTGTTTTTATTGTTCCGGTACAGTTTCTCCAGATCCCATGCAGGCTTTGTCTCGTCCAGGATGTCGATGATATTTCCTCTCCCGTCCAGTGCATCCAGGTCAAACAGAACATCCGGGTCATGATATCCTTTCAGAAGAAACTTATACATATTCTGTTCTCCCTTTTCCTCTATCTTCGCCTGCACCATCTCGCGCAGCCTGGCGCCCGTTGTCCGCGGGTCCACCTCCACCTGGCAGTGGATGTACTCCCTAAGGGCAAAGGGAACAAAGGAGAAGCTGCACCCCTTCTCCGTTATCTCTCCCCGGATGTAGCCGTGATGCCCGGTGTCGTTCTTGTCTGTGGGCTCCAGCGCTCCTGCATAGGCCGCAAGGCCGGGAACCACCACCTGGGGCATGTGGATGTGCCCCAGCGCCACATAGGCATAGCCAAGGCCGGACAGCTTCTCCCGGCTGATGGGAATATGGGCAGCATCCCCGCCGTGGGCCAGCAGGATCTCTGTCTTCTGCCTTCCGGCCGCCGCCGCGCTGTCGTAGAGCGGCGTGGGGATCTGCTTTTCGTGGTAGCTGCACCCGTACACTGCTGTCTCAAAAGCGGGAAACTCTACCGCCTCTATCTTCTCAGAACCCAGGAAATGTACGTTGCCGCTCCACCGGAAGGTGCGGTAATAGGACTCCCGGCGTATATGGTCATGGTTTCCGGCGATCAGGACCACCTGCGTCCTCTCCAGGGAAGCGAACAGGCTGTCCACTTCCTTCAGCTCCCGCAGAAGGGGCTGCCGGTGAAAAAGGTCCCCGGCCACCAGAAGAAGATCCGGGGCCTCACTTCTGCAGACTCTGATCAGTCTTCGGAAGCTTTCCCATATTTCTGCGCTTCGCTCCCCGCTGTATGCCTTTCCTGCCTCGGGACGCACCCCTAAATGCACGTCCGCGATGTGTATGAACTTCATTTTCTTCTTTCTCCTCCTGCTCTTTTCCAGATGGCAGCGTCACGATAAACTGCGTCTTGTCGTCGTCGCTCCTGGCCATGATCCTGCCCCCGTGGAGCTCCACGATCTCCTTGGCTATGGCAAGCCCCAACCCGGCCCCTCCGGTCTCGCTGGATCTGGAGTCATCCAGGCGGTAAAATTTCTCAAATATAGTCTGCAGCTTTGTCCCCGGAATCTTCTTGCCCCGGTTGGAGAACGTGATCTCCACCTCTTTATTTTTCCGGCGGGCACTGATCTGTATCGTTGTGCCGGCATAGCAGTATGCCACCGCATTCCTGAGAATATTGTCAAAGACTCTGGCCAGCTTGTCCGGGTCACAGTAGACCACCAGGTCGTCCTCTGTCTCCACCTCGCAGGTGAGCTGCTTCTCCTGGAGGACGCCGTACAGCTCGTCCGCAATCTGCTCCAGCATCATGGACAGGTTCAGCTCCACCGGCTCCAGCTCGATATCCTGGAGATTGAACTTGGTGATGTCAAAGAACTCGTTGATCAGCTCGCCCAGCCTCGTAGCCTTCTCCAGGGAAATATGGATGTACTTGCCCCGCTCCTCCTCCGGCATGTCCGGGTGGGCGTCCAGCATAGCCAGGTAGGCCACCACAGAGGTGAGGGGCGTCTTCAGGTCATGGGCCAGGAAAAGCACCAGGTCGTTTTTCTTCTTCTCGCTCTCTATGGCCTCCAGATCCTGCCGCTTCAGCGTGGCCTTGATCTCGTTGAGCCGGATCTCGATAGGCTTCAGCTCTGTGATCAGATGGATAGGCTCTGTGGACTCGGAGATGATGTTCTCGATGCCGTCCCCCACCTGGTCCAGATACTTGGTCATCTTGGACAGGGCCACGTAGAAAAACAGGGCAAACAGGAGCAGAAAGCCTACGATCATAAAGAACTCCTTATTGTCCCCTATAAGCTGCCAATATAAATCAATGGCGGTCTGTTCTTCCACGTGAAAGGTTGTCAGGATTTTTACAAAGGCTGTCGCAAAGCTGTCGTTGTACACTCCGTCAATCACATAATTCAGAAGAAAGCCGCCAACAAGTACAGTCAGTGCTGTCACCAGCACTGTCTGCAGCAGGATACTGAATTTTAATTTTCTGTAATTACTCTTCAACTTTATAACCCACTCCCCACACTGTCTTGATAAAGTCTGAAGTGCCCGTGGGCGCACTCATTTTCTCCCGCAGATGCCGGATGTGCACCATCACTGTATTGTTGCTGTTTTTATAGTATTTCTCATGCCATACTTTCTCGAACAGCTCCTCGGAGCTTATGACTTTGCCCCTGTTCTCACAGAGAAGCCAGAGAATATCAAACTCTATGGGAGTGAGGGTCAGAGGGACTTCATTATAAATGCACTCGTGGGAAGTACGGTTCAGCAGAAGGCCGCCGAAATCGATGACCTCTCCCGGCTCCTTTCCGCCGTCATTGTACTGGGTGTAGCGGCGGATCTGGGCCTTCACCCTGGCCACCAGCTCCAGCGGATTGAAGGGTTTGGGAATATAGTCGTCCGCCCCCATGGTGAGCCCTGTGATCTTGTCCATGTACTCGGTCTTGGCCGTCAGCATGATCACCGGGAAGGTGTATTTCTCCCGGATCTTCTTCAGGATCTGGAACCCGTCGATATCCGGCAGCATCACATCCAGTATGGCCAGGTCGATCTTCTTCTGAAAGATACAGTCCAGAGCCTCCTGGCCGGTGTAGAATTTGTAGACCGTATACTGGTCGTTCTGCAGATACAGTTCGATGACGTCCGCGATCTCCCGCTCGTCATCCACTACTACGATATTCATACTCTCGTGAACCTCCTTATTCTGCTCCGTCGAAGGAAAGGCCTCAGCCCTCCCTCCGGCGAGTGAATTCGTGATGTCCCCTCTTCATTCCTTTTTTACACGTTTATCAATGCCTTTTACAGCTCGCAGTTGTTCACAGTCCTTGGGAACGGGATCACGTCGCGGATGTTGCCCATTCCTGTCAGGTACATGATACATCTCTCAAATCCAAGGCCGAACCCGGAGTGGCGTGTGGAGCCGTATTTTCTCAGGTCCATGTAAAAGCCGTAGTCCTCCTCCTTGAGTCCCAGCTCCTTCATGCGGGCGGACAGCTTCTCGTAGTCGTCCTCCCTCTGGCTTCCGCCGATGATCTCGCCGATACCGGGCACAAGGCAGTCCACGGCTGCCACGGTCTTTCCATCCTCATTCAGCTTCATGTAGAAGGCCTTGATCTCCTTTGGATAGTCTGTGACAAACACAGGTCTCTTGAACACTTCCTCTGTCAGATAGCGCTCATGCTCTGTCTGCAGGTCTGTGCCCCAGGAAACTTTGTATTCAAACTTGTCGTTATTCTTCTCCAGGATCTCCACAGCCTCCGTGTAGGTCACTTTGGCAAACTCAGAGGACACAACATTGTGAAGCCTGTCCAGAAGTCCCTTGTCCACAAAGGAGTTGAAGAAATTCATCTCCTCCGGCGCGTTCTCCAGCACATAGTTAATAACATACTTCAGCATGGCCTCCGCCAAATCCATGTTGTCGTTCAGATCCGCAAATGCCATCTCCGGCTCGATCATCCAGAACTCTGCCGCGTGTCTTGTTGTGTTGGAGTTCTCAGCCCGGAAGGTAGGTCCGAATGTATAGATATTGCGGAAAGCCTGGGCAAACGTCTCGCCGTTGAGCTGTCCGCTAACTGTCAGGTTGGTCTCTTTTCCAAAGAAATCCTGGGAGTAGTCCACTGTGCCGTCTTCCTTCTTAGGCACATTGTTCAGATCCAGGGTGGTCACCTGGAACATCTCCCCTGCCCCCTCACAGTCGCTTCCTGTGATCAGCGGGGTGTGCACATAGACAAATCCCCTCTCCTGGAAGAATTTGTGGATGGCGTAGGCTGTAAGAGATCTTACCCGGAACACAGCCTGGAACGTGTTTGTCCTGGGACGCAGATGAGCGATGGTCCGCAGGTACTCAAAGCTGTGGCGCTTCTTCTGCAGCGGGTAGTCCGGAGCGGAAGCCCCCTCCACCTCCACGGTCTCAGCCTGGATCTCAAAAGGCTGCTTTGCCTGGGGCGTGGCCACCAGTGTTCCCTTCACGATGATGGCAGCTCCCACGTTCAGCTTGGAGATCTCTGCAAAGTTGTCCATGCTGTCATGGTACACCACCTGCAGGGTCTCAAAGAAAGAGCCGTCATTTACCACGATAAATCCGAATGTCTTGGAGTCGCGGATGCTGCGCACCCAGCCGCCCACAGTCACCTCTTTGTCCAGGTAACTTTCTGTGTTCCTATATAATTCCTTGATCGTTGTCAGTTCCATAATCATTACTCCTTCTGATACTATCTTTTTTCAGCACTTGCAAACATTATAGCATACCGGTAGCAGTTTTAAAAGGCAGAATGGGGACGTAATACTTTTCAAAAATGTTACGTCCCAAACTAATTCAACTGGTGCGTAATTGTGTCAAGCTACCCCATTGTTCACACACTATTCCCTCTCATGCCCTGATTAATCTGTCAAAAAACGAAGGGCTTCTTCCACACAACCCAGGAGAAACCCTTACTTTTTTATGGTAGCAGCTTCAACAAGCAGAAAAGCTGCCAGATACATTTAACACAATTATACACCAGTTAGTTCAAATCCGGACGTAACATTTTTGAAAAATATTACGTCCGGATTTAAGTATTATATCCAACATCTGCCATACACAAACATCCTCTCTTCTTTTCTCCCTCTTTTTTCTATGTTAAAATGAAGGCAGTTTAGAAAAAGGAAGGTATCTGATCATGGATTTTCTGACAGATTTTCAACTGGATCTACTGTGCCACGCAATCGGGCTGCCCAGGGAATGCCGCATCGAGGTCTGCCGCTTCCGGCGCTCCCTTGCATTTGACACGCTCCTTCCCAAGGCCTCCCCTCTGCTTGAAGAGCTTTTCAATCCCGCCACCTGGGACAGGGCTCTTGCGGATCTCAAGGCGCTGCTTGGCGATGACCCGCAGGGCATGAAAATTCTGACTTTGATGCTGGTCTGCTGCGGGGAGACCTGGAAACTCTACGATTCTCTTGGCATCAGCAATGAGATCTATATAGCGACACTGAAATGTTTCCCCCGCTTTATAGAGGAGCACTTTGAAAGCTACGGCACTTACGGGTTTGACCGGGACTTCTGGACAATGAAGGAGATCTCCGGCCATCTCTTCCGCCTGGGCGCACTGGAGTTTGAGCTGACCGTGGAAGACGGAGCGAAGGCTGTACATATCCACATCCCCTCAGACGCGGATCTGTCCTGCCGCGCCCGCCGCAGCTCCTACACAGCGGCCCGGACATTTATCAGCCGCTTTTTCCCCGCCTACGCCGATGCCCCCTTCCTCTGCACGTCCTGGCTCCTCAGCCCTGCCCTGAAAGAGTGTCTGCCGGAGAGCTCCCGCATTCTCTCATTTCAGAGCGAGTACGAGGTGAAAGAGGTATTTCCGGATCACGACCAGTTCCTCACCTGGGTGTACAAGCGGCCGGATATTCCCCTGGCCGATCTGCCGGAGGACACTTCCCTACAGCGGAATCTGAAGAAATATCTGCTGGCAGGCAGGAAAGTGGGCGAGGCGGCCGGGAGGCTTCTCCCCTGCACGTTTCGTTCAGAAAGAGAGATAACCATACCTGGGAGCGGCAAAATTTAAAATTTCATTTTTGGTCAACGAGATTAAATCCGAGTAACCCTTGCACGCCCCGGCTTGGTATGCTATATTAAAGACATGAAAAGAACAACCGCCCACAAGGTGGTGTGCTACCCGTCAAGAGGACAATGAAAAATGATAAATTTTTCTCTGTCAGCCGATAACCGGCTGGCGGTATTTTTATGCTACCTGTAGTGTAAGTTCATGAAATGCCATTGGTGTCATTATATGTAATTTACGTTGCAAACGTCGATTGTTATAGTATTCAATATAGTTCTGGATGCTTTGGATTAATTCTTCTCTTGATGTAAAGCATTTCCCATAATACATCTCGCGTTTTAAGATTCCCCAGAATCCTTCCATTGGACCATTGTCTATACAGTGTGCGACTCTGGACATACTTTGTTTCATATGGTGCTTCTTCAGACGAAGATAGAAAGCCTGGCTGGTATATTGGAATCCTCGGTCCGAATGAAAAAGCGGATGCGCATCTGGCTCTATCTTTACCGCCTGATCAAAGGTATCCATAACAAGTGCATTATCATTATGATTACTGATCTTATATGAAACAATCCTGCGGTCACACAAATCCAGGATCGCACTTAAATAAACTTTGTGCACTTCTATCCCCACATAATATTTGAACTCCGTTACATCTGTCAGCCATTTCTCATTAGGCTTGCCTGCGTGGAACTCCCGATGAAGTAAGTTTTTTGCAATGTGGGCAGGATTCCTGTCTGCTTTTGTACAGCTTTTCGGACTCCATTTGATAGAAGATTGTACTCCGATTTTACGGCAGATTCTCAGGATTCTCTTATCATTGACAGGAATTCCAT